>JAKOOD010000449.1 GCA_022701635.1 Burkholderiaceae bacterium
GCGGCAGCGCAGACGTCCCGCGTACAGGTCTTGAACGAAGGCTTCGACAACATCGGCGGCCTGGTCGGATGGACGCAGGTAAACAATAGCGCCCCGGTTGGCAACGCCTGGTTCCAGGGCAATGCCGGCATCTTCCCGGCGCAGGCGGGTCCGGCCGATTCCTATGCCGGTGTCAACTTCCTCAGCGCCGCCGGCGGCAGCGGCAACATCGACAACTGGCTGATCACTCCCACCCTCGCCCTGTCCGGGCTCACCGACATCCGTTTTTATACGCGTCACGCCGCGGATCCTGGCTTCGGCGAGCTGCTGGAAGTACGCTTCGCCTACGGCGACGGCAGCAATCCGGCGGACTTCAACACGCTGGTCACCACCATCGGCAACACCGGCGGCTACCCGACCGAATGGGCGCTGTTCGACACCAGCCTCGCGCTCGAGGGTCCGGGCCGCTTCGCCTTCCGCTACACCGGGCCCGCGGAGCTTTCGGGTTACGTCGGCCTGGATTCGGTCAGCGTGGTGACGGCGGTGCCGGAACCGGCGACCTGGATGCTGCTGGCCATGGGCCTCGGCGGACTGGGCCTGTCGCGCCGCCGGCTGCAATCCTAGAAGGGGAACCGTCATGTCCAAGCAAAGAATCCTGAACGCCAGCGCCATGGCCACCTTGTGCGCGCTCGCTGCGTTCTCGCTGCAGGCCAAGGCACAGCAGCAGGCGCAGCCGGCAAGTTCGCACAGCCAGGAAGGCATGGTCGTCGTGCGCGATGCCCAGACCGGCAGGATGCGCGCCCCCACCCCGGACGAGCTGAAGGCACTGCAAGCCCGCAACCCGGCACCGGCCGCCCTGGCTGCCGGCAGGCCGCAACAGCACCAGGCCCTGGCCCCGCGCCGCGACGGCACGCGCGGCGTACGTCTCGGCGACCGCACCATGGTCTACGACGTGGTCACGCGCGGTGCCGACGGCAAGCTGTCCAGCGAATGCGTGCACGGCGCCGCCGCCGCCGAAGCTGCCCTGGGTCGCGCGCCCTCCGCCACCGATGCCCACGAGGAGCATGTCCATGAAACCCGCTGATCCATCCTGCGCCGCAGCGGCCGGCGCACCCGGCAAATCCGGCGCCCCGTCGCGCCTGCAGCGCCTCGCCAACACCGCGGCCGGCGTCGGCGTGGCGCTGGCCCTGGCCTGCGGCGCCCTCGCCGTCGGCGCGACGAGCGCGCATGCCGCCGCCACCATCGTGATCGTCAACCTGAACGAGCCGGGCGTGGGCTTCAACGACACCACCCCGGCCACGCCGGTGGGCGGCAACACCGGCACCACGCTGGGCCAGCAGCGCCTGATCGCCTTCCAGCGCGCGGCCGACCTGTGGGGCGCCACCCTCACCAGCAGCGTGCCGGTCCGCATCGGCGCCTCCTTCGAACCCCTGTCGTGCACCGCCAGCAGTGCCGTGCTGGGGTCGGCCGGCGCCGCCGAGATCTTTTCCGATTTCCAGAACACGCCGCGCGCCAACACCTGGTATCCGAGCGCACTGGGGAGCAAGCTGGCCGGCACCGACATCGCCACGCCCGGCCAGCCGCACATCCGGGCGCGCTTCAACGCGCGTCTCGGGCTGTTTCCCGATTGCCTGCCCGGCGGCGGCTTCTACCTCGGGCTGGACCGCAATGCCGGCGACGGCATCGACCTGGTGACGGTACTGCTGCACGAGTTCGCGCACGGCCTCGGCTTCCAGTCCTTCACCGACGAGGAAACCGGCGAACAGGTCGAGAACCAGCCCTCGATCTGGGATTACTACCTGCTGGACAACCGCCTGAACCGCACCTGGGTCGAACTGACCGCGGCCCAGCGCGCCGCCTCGGCCGTGACCTGGCGCGGCCTGTCCTGGAACGGTCCGGTCGTGACCCGCAACGTGCCGCAGGTGCTCGATCCGTCCTCGAACCTGGGGGTCTCGGGCAGCGCGGCCGGCAATTACCAGGTCGGCGACGCCGCGTTCGGGCCGCCGCTATCGAACCCGCCGGTGCGCGGCCAGCTGATGCCGGTGGTCGACCAGGCCAACGGCAGCGGCCTGGCGTGTACGCCGCTGAGCGCAACCAATGCGCTGGCGGTGCGCGGCAACGTCGCGCTGGTCGACCGCGGCAGCTGCGACTTCGTCACCAAGGCCGCCACCGTGCAGGCCGCCGGTGCGATCGGGATGGTGGTGGCCGACAACCAGCCGGGCGACGTGGCCGGCATGAGCGGCAGCGATCCGTCGATCGCGATCCCGTCGGTGCGGGTCACGCAGGCGGACGGCGCGACCCTCAAGGCGGCGCTGCAGCGGCGCTCGCGTACCGCGTCCGGCGTGGTGGCCAGCCTCGGCCTGAACACGACCCGGCTGGCCGGCACCGACGCCCTTGGCCGCATCCTGTTGTACACGCCGAGCATCTATTCGCCAGGCTCGTCGGTATCGCACTACACCACCGAAGCCAAGCCGAACCAGCTGATGGAACCCTTCATCAACGACGACCTGACCCACGAGGTGACGCCGCCGCGCGACCTGACTTATCCGCTGCTGCAGGATATCGGTTGGTAATGCGCGGTTGGTAAT
>JAKOOD010000504.1 GCA_022701635.1 Burkholderiaceae bacterium
GCCGGTGTATTGCAATTGATAATGGGCGTCATGCGCGCCGGCTTTATTGCCAACTACATTCCATCGAACGTGATCAAGGGCCTGCTGGCGGCAATCGGCATTCTGCTGATTCTCAAACAGATTCCGCACGCATTCGGCTATGACAGCAATTATGTCGGCGACACGTCGTTCGCACAGGCCGATGGCGAGAATACGTTCTCGGCAATGCTGAATAGCTTCAGTGCCATCACGCCGGGTGCCATGGTCATTACCGCGCTGTCGATGCTGGTCCTGATCTATTGGGACAAGACGCCGATGAAGAAGATCAAGCTGCTGCCGGCACCGCTGTTCGTGGTCGTCCTCGGCGTGCTGCTGAACATGGCGTTCAACAGCTTCTTCCCGGCCCTGCAGATCCTGCCGGCGCACCTGGTCGACATCCCGGCCGTCGATACCAACAACCTGGGCGCCTACCTGCAGCTCCCGAATCTCGCCCATTTGTCCAACCCGGACGTCTGGACCGTCGCCGTGACCATCGCCATCGTCGCTTCGCTGGAAACGCTGCTGAACGTCGAAGCCGTCGACAAGCTCGATCCGCACAAGCGTGAAACGCCGCCCAACCGCGAACTGGTTGCCCAGGGCGTCGGCAACATCTTCGCCGGCCTGCTCGGCGGCCTGCCGCTGACCTCGGTCATCGTGCGCAGCTCGGTCAACATCCAGAACGACAACCGCACCAAGGCCTCGGCCGTGCTGCACGGCGTACTGCTGCTGGCGAGCGTGGTGCTGCTGGCCCCGACCCTGAACATGATCCCGCTGTCGGCACTGGCCGCGATCCTGATCGTCACCGGCTACAAGCTGGCCAAGGTTGCGCTGTTCCGTGACATGTACAAGAAGGGCTGGTCGCAATTCCTGCCGTTCGTGATCACCATCGCCGCCATCGTCTTCACCGACCTGCTGATCGGCGTGCTGATCGGCCTGGCCTCGAGCCTGTTCTTCCTGATGCGCAGCAACTTCCGTACCCCGTTCTCGATGGAACAGTACCGCCTGCACATCGGCGAAGTCATCAAGCTGGAACTGCCGAACCAGGTGTCCTTCCTGAACAAGGCCACCATCAAGACCGCGCTGTGGGACATCCCGGCCAACTCGAAGGTCCTGATCGACGCCAGCAACGCCGACTACATCGACGAAGACGTGCTGGAAACCATCCAGGACTACCGCGTGGCCGCCGCCGAGCGCAACGTTCTCCTGAACGTCGTCGGCCTGCGCGAGAAATACCAGCACCACGACAGCATGGAATTCGTGCCGTTCCTGGACAAGGTAACCCGCGATAACCTGCAGCCCGCCGAGATCCTGCAGCTGCTGCACACCGGCAACGAACGCTTCCGCGCCGGCCACGTCACCACGAAGTACTACCAGGACCAGGTCGATGCCACGGCCGGCGGCCAGAACCCGATGGCGGTAATCGTCAACTGCATCGACTCGCGTACCTCGCCGGAAATCATCTTCGACGCCGGCCTCGGCGACCTGCTCACGATCCGCATCGCCGGCAACGTGATCAACCGCGAGATCATCGGCAGCCTGGAGATCGCCCACAAGCTGGGTGCCAAGCTGATCGTGGTCAAGGGCCACTCGAGCTGCGGCGCGGTCGGCCTGGCGCTGGCCAACGAAGCGGCGAACAGCGTCGGCTCCATTACCGGCAAGATCCGCCGGGCGGTCGACGACTGCGGCTGCGGCGCGCATGTGCCGACGGGTGCCGAAGGCAAGAAGGTGCTGGACCAGGTGGCACGCCGGAACGTCGAGAATTCGCTGGCCGACATCATCGAGGGCAGCGCCTTCCTGCGCGAGAAAATCACGCGCGGCGAGATGGGCCTGGTCGGCGCATTCCACGACATCGCCACCAGTACCGTGCATTTCGGCGAACTGGTCAAGTCGTCGGACTTCGACCGCTATCGCCGTGACCCGGCGAATCTGGCGGCCTGATCGATAGCGAAGCCCCGCTTCGCTGAAACAAAAGCGTCGTTCACGGTACCGCCGTGAACGACGCTTTACCATTTCCGCCGGGCGCCTACGGCGTCAAGCGCCGGAATACCACCACCCACACCAGCGGATCGGCATCCCAGCTTCCCGGCCCGTTGATCCCTTCCCACACCGCCCGGTACGCCCGCACCGAGTCACCGGCCGCCGGGTCCTCGCCCGATTCCACCCCTTCCGCCAGCGCATCCGCCACGCTCACCGCCTGCAGCCGCTCGACGCGCACGGCAACGACCTCGAGCAGGATGCGGCTGGCCGCGCGCGGCATGAACAGGGCCGGACGGTTGTGCCAGACCGGCGCCGCGGCGACACGCGCCGCGTGCGCGTCGGCGCCGCGCCCATCCGCTTGGTAGCGCCAAGCCAGCCCGCGCGCCCGCGTGAGGTCGGTGAAGAACCACTCGGCGCGCGCCTTGGCGGCGTTGTGGCGGGTCTGCCAGTGGCCGAAGGCGGCGAAGCGTTCGCGCACCCATAGCAGGTCGCCCGGCTGTCCGAACGGGTTGCGCAGCAGGGACAGATCGGCGCCGTCCGCCGGCTGCGGACGCAACGCGCGCCGGGTCTGGGTCTTGGTACCAACCAGCAGGGCCGCGACCATCGGTGCCGAAAACATGATCCCGCGCGCTGGCCGGGCCTCGGATGCGGATTCAGGCCCAGGCACTGGCATCGATCGCGGCGACCGCCTCCAGCGCCGGCTTGCCGAACAGGTAGCCCTGCATCAGGCGGACACCGGCCGCGGCCAGGTAGTCGCGTTCGGCCGGGGTCTCGATGCCTTCGGCCAGCAGCTCGATGCCCATGCCGGCGCACATCGTCTGCACGCCTTTCAGGATCGCCTGGCGCGGCTTGCTGGCATCGATGCCGCGCACCAGGTGCATGTCGAGCTTGAGGATGTCGGGCTGGTAGTCGGACAGCAGTTCCAGCCCGGCGTAGCCGGCGCCGAAGTCGTCGATCGCGGTCGAGAAGCCCATCTCGTCGTAGGCGCGGATGATGCGCACCAGGTGGTCGCGGTTCTGGACCCGCTCGCCCTCGGTCACTTCGAAGATGATGTTCTCGACCGGGAAGTCGCACTCGCGCGCCACCGCCAGCGTCGAGCGGATGCAGGCGGCCGGGTGGTACACGGCATTCGGCAGGAAATTGATGGAGATGCGGTCGCGGATGCCGAGGCGGGCGGCGCTGCGCACCGCGCCCACGCGGCAGGCCTGGTCGAACAGGTACAGGTTGTCGCGCGTCACGCGGCGCAGCACGGCGGCCGCGCCTTCGCCGTTCGGACCGCGCACCAGGGCCTCATGGGCGATGACCTTGCGCGCGGCGACGTCGACGATGGGCTGGAAGGCGAAACGCAGTTCGAAATCGAGCTTCTGCCCCTGGCGGCACTCGACACACGCTTGTACGTCGCTGGGCGGAATGGACTGTACGGATAGCATGATGATGACCCCAACCGTAAAGCCACAGTATCCGTAAAACGCGGAAGCGGCGGCGCGGGATTGCGCCCGGCCCGCCGTGCGCCTGGGGCGCGGCTCAGCAGGTGCCGCCGGCCGTCGCGGTCTGGCGCAGCACCGCGGCCAGAGCCGCGTCGAGCGCCCGTACTGCCCTTTCCACGCCGAGGGCACCGGCGCCATCCAGTGCCGCCAGGGCGTCCGCCGCGCCGTGCAGGCCGAGCGTGGCGCAGCCTTGGCGCAGGCGCCCCAGCTGCGCGCGCGCCTGCGCCAAGCCTGCGTCCTGGCCGCCGGCCAGCAGCTGCGGGAGGTCGGCGGCGGCGCCGGCCAGCTGGCGCTGGAGGCCGCCGAGGTAGAGCAGCAGGCGGGCGTTGTCGATGCCGAGGCGGCGCGCGGTCGCCTGCGGGTCTTCCGCGGCGCAAGCACCGCCGGACGGCGCCAGGCGCGCCAGGTGCGCGCTGACCCGGGCATGGTCGAAGGGCTTGACGATGTAGCCGTCGGCGCCGAGGCTGAGCGCCTGCTCCATGCTGGCGGCATCGCCGGCGGCCGACACCAGCACGAAGGGCAAGCCGGCGAAGCGGACGTCGGCCCGGACCCGCGCCAGCAGTTCCATGCCCGACAGGCGCGGCATGCGCAGGTCGCAGAACACGATCGCCGGTGCGGCGCCGTCCAGCAGCCGGGTCCAGCCCTCCTCGCCATCCTCGGCTTCCAGTACGTCGAAGGCGCCGGCGCCGTCGACCAGGTGCATCAGCACCATGCGCGACACCACGTCGTCGTCGACGATCAGGACGCGCCTGGCATCTTCTCCAAAATATTGTGTCATGGCAAATTATAACGAGCTCATACGGTGCTGGTCTCGAAGCGTGCGAGCAATGCCAGCAGCTGCGGCAGGCGCCGCACCACGTTGTCGAGGCGGCCGGCGTCGGCTTCCCGTTCGAGTTCGCCGCACAGCGCGTGCAGGCCGTCCTCGCCGAGGTAGCCGGCACTGCCGCGCATGCCGTGTAGCAGGCGGCCGGCGGCATCCGGGTCGCCGGCGTCGAGCGCCGCCTGCAGTTCGGCGCGGCGGCGCGGCAGGTCGGCCGTGAAGGCGCTGCGCATCCGCTCCTGCAGGCCGGTCGGCGCGGGTGCGGGCGCAGGCGCGGGCGCGTCCGGCAGCGCCCCGGTGAACACGCCGAACATCGCATCCAGGTCGGCGGTGCTGGGCACCGCCGCGGCGCCCGCCGCAGGCGCGCGCGTCTCGCGCGGCGGCATCGGCGCCAGCGGAATGCCGCGCTGCAGCTGGCGTTCGATGGCGCGCGTCAGGTAATAGTGCAGCTGGGTGTCGTCGATCGGCTTGGTGAGGAAGGCGTCCATGCCGCAGGCCAGGTAGCGCGAGCGGTCTTCCTCGCTGACGTTGGCGGTGAGCGCGACGATCATCAGGTGCTGGTCGATCACCGGCGCGTCGCGCGAGCCGCCTTCGCGGATCAGGCGGGTGGCGCTGGCGCCGTCCATCTCGGGCATGCGGCCGTCCATCAGGATCATGTCGTAGCGCGTGCGGGCGCAGGCCCGCACCGCCAGCAGGCCGTTGTCGACCACGTCGACCTGGTGCCCCAGTTCTTCCAGCATCATGCGCACGATGATCTGGTTGGTCGGGTAATCCTCGGCGCACAGCACGCGCAGGCGGTGGGTGTGCGGCTGGCGCGGGACATCCGACAGCACCGGCGGCGCCACGCCGTCGGCCAGCGGCAGCAGCACGCTGAAGGTCGAACCGGTGCCGGGCGTACTGACGGCGCCGATGCTGCCGCCCATCAGGTCGACCAGCTGGCGGCAGATCGCCAGGCCCAGGCCGGTGCCGCCGTAGCGGCGGGTGGTGGTGGCGTCGGCCTGCTCGAACTGCTGGAACAGGCGCGGCAGCGCATCGGCGGCGATGCCGATGCCGGTGTCTTCCACCGAGAAGCGGATCATGTTGCGGCCGGCCGCATCCCACTGGTCTTCCTGGCGGCGCTCGACACGCACCGTGACCTGGCCGCTGTGCGTGAACTTGAAGGCATTGCCGACCAGGTTCACCAGGATCTGGCGCAGCCGGGTCGGATCGCCTTCCACGAAGCGCGGCAGGTCGGGGTCGAGGTGCAGTGCGAAGCCGACGCTGTGGGCCCCGGCCTGCTCCTCGAACAGCGTGACCACCTGGCCGATGGTCTCGTCGAGCGCGAAGTCGATGTGCTCGATGGTCAGCTTGCCGGCCTCGATCTTGGAAAAGTCGAGCAGGTCGTTGATGATCGCCAGCAGCGATTCGGCGTTGGCCTGGCCGCGCAGGATCTGCTCGCGCGTGGACGCCTTCAATTGGCCGTCGCGCAGCGCGAAGCCGAGCATGCCGATCACGCCCGCCAGCGGGGTACGCATCTCGTGGCTCATGTTGGCCAGGAATTCCGATTTCTGGCGCGTCGCATCCTCGGCACGCTGCTTGGCCAGGTACAGGCCCTCCTCGTTTTCCTTGAGCGCGTTGTTGGCGCGCGCCAGCTCGTCGGTGCGGCGCCGGACCTGGCGCTGCTGCTCGCGCAGCTCCTGGGTCTGGCGCTCCAGCAGGCGGTTCTGCTGCTCGATCTTTTCGGTGCGCACGCCGACCTGGTGCTCGAGCAGGTCCTTCTGGCGGCGCAGGCCATCCAGGCGCACGCGGTAGGCGCCGTAGCAGATGCCGCCCACCAGCAGCGCGCCCAGGCCGCGGAACCACCAGGTCTTCCAGTACGGCGGCAGGATGGTGATGTCGATGCTGGCGGCGGCGTCGCTCCACACGCCGTCCTTGTTGGCGGCGCGCACCTCGAAACTGTAGGTGCCCGGATCGAGGTTGGTATAGGTGGCGAAGCGCTTGCCGGCGTCGGCGCTGATCCATTCCTGGTCGAAGCCGGACAGGCGGTAGGCGAAGCGGTTGCGGCCCGGCGCGGCAAAGTGCAGCGCCGAGAATTCCAGCGAGAACACCGAGTCCGACGCCGGCAGCGTGACCCCGCCGACACGCTCGATCGGTCCCTGCAACAGTCCCGGATGGGCCAGCTGCACCGGCTGGCCGAAGATCTGCAGCCCGGTGATCACGGCGCGCGGCGCGATCGAGTTGTCGTGCAGGGCGCGCGGATTGAAGGCGGTGATGCCGTTGTTGCCGCCAAAGTAGAGCGTGCCGTCCGGCGCGCGCAGGCTGGACGCGTCGAAGTAGGCGCCCTCGATGGTGCCGTCGGCCGAATTGTAGTTGCGCCAGATGCCGCTGACCGGGTCCAGCCGCGACAGCCCGCTCGAGGTACTGACCCACAGGAAGCCGTCGAGGTCTTCCTGCAGCGCGGCGACGGCGTCGTCTTCCATGCCCTCGCGCCGCGTGTAGCGCTGGAAGCGCGGGGTGCCGTCAGGCGCGATCACCATCTTGTTCAGGCCGACCGCGGTACCGACCCACAGCGTGCCGTGGCGGTCTTCCAGCAGGTAGTGCACTTCGTCGTGGCTGAGACTGGCCGCGTCGTTGGGATCGTGGCGGAAATGGCGGAACCTGCCGCTGGCGCGGTCGAGCAGGTCGAGGCCGTCGAAGGTGCCGACCCACAGCCGCCCCTGGCGGTCTTCGAGCATCGGCCGCACCACGTTGTCGGCCAGGCTGGTGCTGGAGGCCGGGTCGTGCTGCCAGGTGGTCAGCGCGCCGTGGATGCCGCCGCTGCGCGGATCCAGCCGGTGCAGGCCGCCACGGGTGGCGATCCACAGCACGCCGTCGCGCGTGACCAGCAGGTTGCGCACGTTGTTGGCGTCGACATCCTTCGACAGGCTGCGCCGCGCGATGCGACCGCCGGCCGGGTCGAGCCGCGCCAAGCCGTTGCGGGCGCCGGCCCAGACCGCGCCGTCCGGCCCGAGCGCGACCGCGGTGGCCATGGCGTCGCCGGTGAGGCCGGCGGTCACGGGCGCCAGGCGCCAGGCCGTGTCCTCGCCGCTGGCCGGGTCGAAGCGATGCAGCCCGCCGTTGGTGGCCAGCCACAGCTTGCCGGCGCTATCGCCGACGATGCCGCGCACCTTGTTGTCTTCCAGCGCGATCGGCGATTCCTCGCCGCGCACGATGCGCGCGAAGCCGCCGCTGCCCATGTCGGCGCGCGACACGCCGCCGTACCAGGTGCCGACCCAGAAGGTGCCGACGCGGTCGGCATACAGCGCCGAGACCTGGTTGTCGCCCAGGCTGTAGCTGTCGGTGATGCGGTGCGGATGGTGGGCGAAGGTGCCGGCCGCCGCCTGCCAGCGGTACAGGCCGCGGTCATGCGAACCGACCCAGATCTGGCGCCCGGCATCCTGGTACAGCACGCTGATCTCGCCGGCCGGCATGCCCTCCCCCAGCCCGAAACGGTGCAGCTCGCCCGACTGGCCTAGCGGCAGGCGCTCCAGGCCGCCCATGCTGCCGACCCACAGGTGCTGGTCGGGGTCGACCAGCAGCGCCTGGATCACGTCGTAGGCGCCGCCCTGCGGCGACGGGTGGTGGCGGAAATGGGCCCGGTCCGGTCCCAGGCTGTCGAGTCCCAGCGACGATCCGATCCACAGGCGTCCCCTGGCGTCGAGCGCCAGCGAGGTCAGTTTGTCCGATGCCAGGCTGTCGGCCACGCCCGGCACATGGTGCCAGATCGTGAAGCGGCCGCTACCGATGTCGAAATGCTGCAGGCCGTCGGCGGTGGCCAGCCACAGGCCGTCCTTGCCGTCGTCGAGGATGGCGCGGATGTGGCGGTTGCCGTTGCCGCGCTTGGCCGGTTCGCTCGGCTGGAAATGGGTGAACGAACCGGTGCCGGGCTCGAAGCGGTCCAGGCCGCCGTCGGTGCCGATCCACAGCCGGCCCTTGCGGTCGACGTAGAGCACGCGCACCCAGTTGTTGATCAGCGTCTTGGGGTCGCCAATGACATTGCGGTAGCTGATAAAACGGTAGCCGTCGTAGCGCGACAGGCCGGACTGGGTGCCGAACCACATGAAGCCTTCCGAATCCTGCACGATCGCCAGCACCGATTCCTGGAGCAGCCCGTTTTCGACCGACAGGTGCTCGAAGCGCAGGGTCGGCACCGGGGCGGCCTGCGCCGGTGCCAGCAACACCAGCATCAGCGCCAATACCGACAAGACGATGCGCCGGATCATGCGAAGAACTCCAGTACGTCGTCGCGCCGGGCGTACGTGTCTTCCCGCCCCAGCGCCATCAGTTCGCGCGTGTAGCCAGGCTCGAACAACCGATAGGAGGCAAGCGCGGCGCCGCGCTCCTCGGTGGCGCCGATCCCGGCCAGCAGCGTGCGCACCGGCCCCGGCAAGTCGTGGGTATGGCGGGGGCGATGTCGTCGAGGCGCTCGGACGGCGCGATCACCAGCAGCGCCACCCGACGCAGCGGGGTGCGCGCCAGCAGCGCGCGCGGCAGCATGGCCAGGGTCTGGTTGATGCGGTTCAGGCCACGCCAGGCCGGTGGCATTGATGGCGCCGGCCGAGGTGCCGCACACGATCGCGAACGGATTGCGCGCGGCCGGCCAGCCCGCCTCCGCCAGGATGCGGGAAATCGCCTGCAAGACCCCGGCCTGGTAGGCCGCCCGGGCACCGCCTCCAATCAAGATCAGCCCGGTTTTATGCGCAATATCCACGCGGCAAGGTTAGCAAACAATGTTGTTCTTGCGGTGAATAAATAGCTTTTTGCTCTCTACTACGTTGTATCAGGGCCTCGATAGACCGTAGCGAGCAGGGCTCGGTTCCGTTCGGGAAGCGCAGCCGTGCTTACGGCACGGCCGGTCCGCCGTAGCGGAGCAGCGCACGCCTGGGCGGCCCCGACGAAATGCGCCTGCGCAGTAGGTTGATCCAGGTCCCACTAATCGCCCTTCGCGATGCCTTCACGGCGCGGGTCGGCGCCGCCGAACCACAGCG
>JAKOOD010000187.1 GCA_022701635.1 Burkholderiaceae bacterium
ACCCGCACCAGCTCGCCCTTCTGCAGGTAGGACGCGACGAACAGATCGGAACTGGCGGCGATGCCCATGCCGCTCGAGGCGATGCGCGCCAGCAGCTCGGGCGAATTGGCGGTCAGGCGTGCGCGCAGTTCGCGTTTCCATTCGACCTTGCCGCGCTGCACCACCCACGGCACCGGACCGCCGCTGCGGCTGAGGACGCACAACAGATCGTGCTGCAACAGATCGTCAGGGTGTTCCGGCAGGCCGCGGCGCGCGATGTACGACGGCGCCGCATACAGGCCCATGCGCTCCAGCGTCACGCGGCGCGCCGCCAGGGTCGAATCCTCGGGCAGGTCGCCCATGCGGATCGCGATGTCGAAGTTTTCGGCCACCAGGTCGACCCGGCGCGGCGACAGGTCCAGTTCCAGCGACACCGCCGGATAGCGCTCGGCGAAGCGTGCGATCAACTCCGTCATGCCGACGTTGGCGAAATCGTGCGGCGCCGAGATGCGCAGCTTGCCGCTGGGCGCGGCCTGGCGGTGCTGGGCCAGGGCGCCGGCCGCCTCGACCTCGTCGGCCACCTTGCGCGCATGCTCGAGCAGGCTGGTGCCGAACTCGGTCAGCATCAGCCTGCGCGTGGTCCGCTGCAGCAGGCGCTCGCCCAGGCTGGCCTCGAGCAGGGAAATGCGGCGCGAGACCGTCGACTTGGGCAGGTCGAGACGCTGCGCCGCCAGGCTGAAGCTGCCGGCTTCGACGATGCGGGCAAACAGCAGCAGGTCGTTTGGTTCCATGGGCGGACCATTGTTCCATCGCGTGAATAATGTTATCCATTCTATCGTCTTCCACACTTCCAGTGGAACGGTTACAGTGACCACACTGCAACACCCCACCCATCTGACCAAAGGAAGACAGCATGAAGATTCTGCAAATCAATTCGAGCGTACGCGGCGCGGCATCGGAATCGACCCGCGTGGCCAGCAACATCGTCGCCCGCCTGACCGCGGCCAACCCGTCGGCGCAAGTGACCGTGCGCGACCTCGGCGCCAATCCGCATCCGGTGCTGGACGCCGCCGCCCTCGGCGCCCTGTTCACCCCGGCCGACCAGCGCAGCGCCGAGCAGGCCGCGCGCGTGGCCCAGGACGACGCCCTGATCGCCGAAGCCCAAGCCGCCGACGTCATCGTCCTCGGCGCACCGATGTACAACTTCAGCATGCCGGTGCAGCTGAAGGCCTGGTTCGACGCGGTCGCCCGCGCCGGCGTCACCTTCCGCTACACCGAGACCGGTCCGGAAGGCCTGCTGAAGAACAAGAAAGTCTACGTCACGACCGCACGCGGCGGCATCTACCCGGCCGACGCCGATCCGCAAGTGCCGCAGATCCGCATGCTGCTGAACTTCCTGGGCATGACCGAGAACGAGTTCATCTACTCGTCCGGCCTGGCGATGGGTCCGGAAGCGGCCGCCAAGGGGCAGGCCGAAGCCGACGCCGCCGTCGCCGCACTGGCATAAGGCATTGGTATAAGCAAGGTGTTGGGTCGGACCACGGAGAATGAAGATGACTGAGCGGACCCAGGAGCACACGGTGGCGAAGAGCCGCGGCGTCGAGCGCGTGCTCGGCGGCCAATTCGTGATGGACGGCGCCGGCGTCAAGATCAACCGTGTGCTGACCCAACCGCTGCAGCGCCGTCTCGACCCGTTCCTGATGCTGGATGCCTTCGGCAGCGACAAGGCCGGCGACTACATCGCCGGCTTCCCCGAGCATCCGCACCGCGGCTTCGAGACGGTCACCTACATGCTGACCGGGCGCATGCGCCACCGCGACAGCGCCGGCAACGAAGGCCTGGTGACCAACGGCGGCGTGCAGTGGATGACCGCCGGCCGCGGCGTGATCCACTCCGAAATGCCGGAGCAGGAAGAAGGCCTCATGGAAGGTTTCCAGCTGTGGCTCAACCTGCCCGCCAAGGACAAGATGCGCGCACCCTGGTACCGCGACATCCCGACCGAAGCGGTGCCGCGCTTCACGCTGCCCTCGGGCGCGGTGGTGCAGGTGATCGCCGGCGAGACGCACGGCGTGGCCGGCGCCGTCCAGCGCGACGGCACCCAGCCCCTGTACCTGGACATCGAACTGCCGGCGGGCGTCACGCTCGACCTGCCGCTGCCGGCCGGGCACAACGCCTTCCTCTATGTGTTCCGCGGCGAAGCCGTGGTCGGCGGCAAGGGCGTGCCGCAGGCCCGCATGGCGATCCTCGACAACGCGCAAGGCGCCGACGGCGTGCGCATCAAGGCGGCGACGCCGAGCCGGCTGCTGCTGATTGCCGGACGGCCGCTGAACGAACCGATCGCCCAGTACGGGCCGTTCGTGATGAATACGCAGGCGGAGGTGTTCCAGGCGGTGGAGGATTTCCGCGCCGGGCGGTTTGCGGCTTGAAGCGCCGTTGAAAAGAGCAAACTTGTTCTTTTCCGTTAGCCTCTGACCGTCGCACCTGCGAAGCAGGGACCCGAGGTCTGCTTGACTCGCGACTGCGCGAGCAACTTGGGCTCTTGCCTTCGCAGGGGCGACGCGCTTGCGACTTCGGCTACACTAGCGGTATCCGCTTCTCCGACCCGACCATGCCCCTGCTCGACACCCTCTCCACCCTGCTCTCCCGCGCCAGCCGCGCGCTCGGCCTGGAGTCGCTCGACGCCTTTCCTCCAGGGCACCAGTACGCGCGCACGCGCTGGGACAAGGCCTGGTTCGATATCCCGTCCGACCTGAAACCGGACGCCATCGAACGCACCATCTGCGAGGCCATCGCCAATACACCGGCCGCCTTTGCCCACATCGACCACCCGACCCCGCGCATGCAGCGCACCCTGCTGGGCATCATCCACGCACGCCTGCGCCGCGGCGGCGGTGCCGGCGCCAACC
>JAKOOD010000193.1 GCA_022701635.1 Burkholderiaceae bacterium
CGACGCGCCCGGTCGGACTAGCCTGAATAGCCACTCCCTGTGCGCGGTACAGGCTTTCCTGGCGCCCGCCGCGTCAGCGCGTGCATTGCGGCAGCGTGCCCCGGGTCGCGATGACGGCGGCGCTGTCGTCCTGGGAGCGGGTGTTGTCGGTGAACTTGCAGCCGTACTGCGGATCGGCCACCACGGATGGCGTCAGGACATCGTCGCCGGCCGGCTTCACGCCTTGCTGTTCCCACTTGATCATGGCGTCGAAGGCGGCCGCCTGCTCGGCGATGGTGAAGTCGCAATGGCTGATGCCGCGGATCGCGCGCTGCACCAGCATCCCCGCCGTGCCGAGCGCGTCGGCGCGGCGCTTGTAGATCTGCTCCATCTTGAACGGCACGTACAGGTCGCCCAGGGTGTGGATCGTCACCACCGGCACCTTGATCTGGGCATTGGTCTTGGGCACCCAGCGCAGGCCGTCGCGGCGCAGGCGGTTGGCGTCCGGCGTGGCCTGGACGCGGTAGATCGCCGCGTTGTAGGCCTGTTCGGCGGCGCCTAGGGTCGGGTCGGCGTCGAGCTGGAACACGATGTCCTTGGTGGTGACGACGTCCTCGTTCAGGATGCCCAGCATCTTGCCGTCGCGGCCGAAGGTGCTCCACACGGTCGCCTGCAGCGGGCTGGCATAGGCGTAATCGAACAGCGGACGCGGGCCGCCGCTAAGGTTGGCGACGATCTGCTTCAGGCGCAGGCCCTGTTCGGTCGGCACCGCCGCCGCGGTCGGCGTGCTGCCGCCCGGGAAGCTGGAGAACATCTTCGCCTGCACCTGCGGGCCGACCGTGGCCCAGTCCTGCGCCGGCCAGCTGGTGGCCGGCATGCCGGCTTCCTGCATCGCCGCGGTCTGGTAGGCGGCGAAGTAGTCGTACAGCTCGGTATCGCCGAGCACGCCGCACATCGGGACGGCGCCGTTGTAGCGGATCTTGTTGTTGGCGGTGGCGATGTTTTCCTCGTCCACGGCGGCCGCCGTGACGTGGCCGCCCATCGAGATACCGATGATGTAGGTCTTGCTCGGCGCCGCCAGCGTGCGGCCGTTCTTGCCGGCGATGTCGCGGAAGGCCAGCGCCAGCGCGTTGGTGTCCTCGACGCCGGCGCGCACGTCGTAGTAATTGCGGCTGTAGCTCGACGCGGCCCAGGCATAGCCCTGTTCCAGCAGGTGGCGGCGGATGGCCGGCGGCGCCACCGACAGCGCCGCCCCGGTACCGGCATAGCCGTGGGCATACATGACGAGCATGCCGTTCCAGTTTTTCGGCACCTCGACCTGGTAGCCGGCGTTGTTCAGCACACCCCACCAGCGGTCGGCGTCGGGTGCGCCGCTCAGGGCGGCAAGGGGGAGGCTGGCTTCGTTCACGGTGTAGATGCGCGCATCCTGCGGCCGTGCCGGTTCCGGCTGCACCTGCACCGGCGGTGGCGGCGTTACCTGTGTCACGGTGTCGTCGTCGCTGCCGCAGGCGCTGAGGGCCAAGGCGGCGAACAAGGGGAAGATGCAGGGGATGAACGTGCGGGGCTGCTGTTTCATTCGGGTCTCCATGATCGTTGTTATGCGCTGCATGTTTCGCACAGCGAAATGACGAACCGCTGTGTGATTTATTGTAGGTCTAAAACAGGATCGCAGGAGGGCGCACCAAGAAGAACGGCCCGTATGCCGCTGTGTGCAGGGCATACGGGCCAGTGGCGGAGCCTGGAACCAGGCCCCGCGGGGAATGACGAAATGCGACCTTAAGCGACGGGCGCTCAGGCCGGCGGCAGCTTGGCCAGCTGCTCGCGCATCTTGTCCAGCGTGGCGCTGAAGTTGGCCACGCGCTCGCGTTCCTGGGCCACCACGGCGGCAGGGGCACGGGCCACGAAGCTTTCGCTCGACAGCTTGCCGTTGGCCTTGGCGATCTCGCCTTCGACGCGCGCGATTTCCTTGGACAGGCGCTCGCGCTCGGCGGCGACGTCGATCTCGACCTTCAGCATCAGCTTGGTGGTGCCGACGATCGACACGGCCGCCGGCGATTCCGGCAGGGCGTCGACGATCTGCACTTCCGACAGCTTGCCCAGCAGCTGGACGTAGGGCGCGAAACCCTGCGCCGCGATGCGGTCGGCTTCGGAACCCGGTTCCACGATCAGCGGCACGCGCACCGACGGCGACAGCTTCATTTCGCCGCGCAGGTTGCGGGTGGCGTCGGTCAGCTTCTTGAACTGGTCCATCCAGGCTTCGGCGCCTGCGTCGATCATCGCTTCGTCGGCGACCGGGTATGGTTGCAGCATGATGGTGTCACCGCTGGTGCCCGATCCTTTGCCGGCCAGCGGCGCGACCGCATGCCACAACTGCTCGGTCACGAACGGGATGATCGGATGCGCCAGGCGCAGGATCACTTCCAGCACGCGCAGCAGGGTGTGGCGGGTGGCGCGCTGCTGCGCCTCGGTGCCCTGCTGGACCCGGACCTTGGCCAGTTCAAGGTACCAGTCGCAGTACTCGTCCCACACGAACTTGTAGATCGCGTTGGCGATGTTGTCGAAGCGGTAGTCCTCGAAACCTTTCGCGACGTCGAGTTCGACGCGGTTCATCAGCGAGATGATCCAGCGGTCGGCCTGCGACAGGTCGCTCGGATCCGGCTTGCCGCAATCCTTGCCCTCGGTGTTCATCAGCACGAAGCGCGTGGCGTTCCACAGCTTGTTGCAGAAGTTGCGGTAGCCTTCGGCGCGGCCGAGGTCGAAGTTGATGTTGCGGCCCAGCGAGGCGTAGCTGGCCATCGTGAAGCGCACGGCGTCGGTGCCGAAGGCCGGGATCCCGTCCGGGAATTCCTTGCGGGTGGCTTTCGCTATCTTCTCGGCGGCGCGCGGGTCCATCAGGCCGGTGGTGCGCTTGGCCACCAGCGACTCGACGTCGATGCCGTCGATCAGGTCGATCGGGTCGAGCGTGTTGCCCTTCGACCCGATCGACCTGATCGCCGGCATCGACGTCGAGTCGCTGGTGGCCAAGCGCACCACCGGCCTGATGG
>JAKOOD010000563.1 GCA_022701635.1 Burkholderiaceae bacterium
TGCTGTCGTTCGCGCTGGCCGGCCAACCGAACTTCCTGCGGGTCGACGACGCTGCCGGCGATCCCGACGCGGCGGTCGATGCGAACAGCGGCAACGTCGCCTACTACGGCCACGAAGTCTGGGCCGGTCCGCAACAGCAGTGGTGGGCGCACCAGGACGTCAATCCGGCACGCAAGGCCGCCAAGGCGGTGTGGCCGCCCGATCCCTACCTGAGTTTGGCGCGCTACACGCTCGATGCGGCCGGCCGCGACGCCGTCGCCGTCACCAGCCCGGCCAGCCCGGTGAGCGGGCTGCAGCTGGTCAAGCGCTACGCGCTGGTGCCGGGCAAGCCGAACAGCCTGCGCCTGGATGCCGGCGCCATCAACCGGCGCGGCAGCGAGGTGGCGTGGGACCTGTGGTTCAACACGCGCGTGCCGGGCGACACCCAGGTGTATGTGCCAGTCGGTGGCGCCGCCGACGTCCGCACCGAAGCCGCGGACGGCCTGGCGCCGCCGCAGCCGCTGGTGGCGGCGGGCGTGCTCGCGCTCGAGATCCCGGCGGCAGGCCAAACAGCGCGCCGCGGCAAGCTGTTCGCCCAGCCCGCGGCCGGCTGGATGGCGGCTTTCCGCGGCGGCCAGGCCTTCATCGTCCAGTTCGCGCTGCAGCCGCGTGCGGCGATCCACCCCGACCAGGGCCAGGTCGAGCTGTACCAGGACGTCGACCCGGCGCGCCCGGCCGCAGGCCTGCTCGAGATGGAAGTCCACGCACCGTGGCGCCGCCTGGCGCCGGGCCAGCGCATGGACGCGCATGAAACCTGGACCCTGCTGCCCTACGCCGGACCGGCCACGCGCGCCGCCCACCTGGCTTTCCTGCGCGCGCAGGCGCGGACGCTGGCCCTGGATGGCTTGTAGGCCACCCCGCGTGGGGTATGGAAATTCTCCGGTCGCCAGCAAAAGCTGGCGCGAGGCAGTATCCTTCTGCTACCGTAGCACATTGACCCTTAACTTTTCGGCCAAACAGAAATGACCTCTTCCACCGAGCAATCGAAAGAACAAGACAGCAGCCTGCCCCTCGACATGATCATCTTCGGTGGCATGGGCGACCTGGCAATGCGCAAGCTGCTGCCCGCGCTCTACATGGCTTACCTGCACGGCAACCTGCCGGGCGACACCCGCATCCTGTCCACCGGCCGCCAGGACATCGACCGCGGCGCCTACCTGAAGCACATCGAAGAGCATTCGCGTTCCTTCATCGCCCAGGACAACTTCAACGACAAGACCTGGGACGGCTTCCTGCAGCTGCTCGAGTACGTGAAGCTGGACGTGCAGGCGGCGGAGCGCTTCGACACGCTCGAGCAGGCCTCGCGCAAGGGCGCCCAGCGCGTGTTCTACCTGTCGACCGCACCGTCGCTGTTCACCACCATCTGCGACAAGCTGGCGGCCAGCGGCCTGGTCGACGACAACGCGCGCGTGGTGCTGGAAAAGCCGCTCGGCACCGACCTGGCGTCGGCGATCGCGATCAACGAAGACGTCGGCCGCTACTTCAGCGAGTCGCAGATCTACCGCATCGACCACTACCTCGGCAAGGAGACCGTGCAGAACCTGATGGTGCTGCGCTTCGGGAATTCGATCCTGGAACCGCTGTGGCGCGCGCCGAACATCGCGAGCGTGCAGATCACGGTGGCCGAGGAAGTCGGCGTCGGCAGCCGCGCCGGCTTCTACGACGGCGCCGGCGCCATGCGCGACATGGTGCAGAACCACCTGCTGCAGCTGCTGTGCATCGTCGCCATGGAACCGCCGACCTCGCTCAACGCGGACGCGGTGCGCGACGAAAAGCTGAAGGTGCTGCGCTCGCTGCGCCGCTTCAAGCTGGCCGACATCGCGCGCGACACCGTGCGCGGCCAGTACATCCACGGCGTCAGCGGCAACCAGGAAGTGGCCGGCTACCTCGAAGAGAAGAACGTGCCGGCCGACAGCGGCACCGAGACCTTCGTCGCCCTGCGCGCCTTCGTCGATACCTGGCGCTGGTCGAAGGTGCCGTTCTACCTGCGCACCGGCAAGCGCATGGCGCGCCGCTCGTCCAAGATCGTGATCGAGTTCGCCAACCCGCCGTTCCCGCTGTTCCACCAGAACGCCGGCGCGGTCGCGAACCGCCTGGTGATCGAGTTGCAGCCGGAAGAAGCGATCAAGCTGCAGCTGATGGCCAAGCAGCCCGGCAGCGGTATGGAGACCCAGCAGGTGTCGCTGAACCTCGACCTGCAATCGGCCATGCCGCAGCGCCGCGCCGAAGCCTACGAGCGCCTGCTGATCGACGTGGTGCGCGGCCGCCTGACCCACTTCATGCGCCGCGACGAGCTCGAAGCGGCCTGGCAGTGGGCCGACCCGATCATCGAGGGCTGGCAGACGCTGGCCGAGAAGCCGCATCCGTACGCGGCCGGCTCCTGGGGTCCGGCCGAGTCGTTCGCGCTGATGGCGCGCGACGGCTTCAGCTGGGTCGAGTAGGACGCCCACCGCCCAGCACCAGGCCGATCCCGCCCAGGATCGCCAGCGCGGCCAGCGCCAGCCGGGCCGTGAACGCCTCGTCCAGCAGCAGCACCCCGCCGAGCGCCGCGATCAGCGGCACCGACAGCTGGACCGAGGCGGCCTGCAGCGCCTTCAGGCGCGGCAGCGCCGCATACCACACCACGTAACCGAGTCCCGAGGTCAGCGCGCCCGAGGCCAGCGCCAGCGCCAACCCGCGCGCGTCAGCGTGGCCGCGCGCGGTCCCGTCCGGCCACGACGCAAGACGCAGCGCGATCCACAGCACGAGCGCGAGCGGCGTCGCGCGCACGAAGTTGCCGGCGGTCGCCGCCAGCGGGTCCGTCCGCTGTTCTCCTGATTGGCGCCCGCGCAGCGAATACACCCCCCAGGCCACGCCCGCCACCGCCATCAGCGCCGCTCCCGCCAGCGAGGGCGCGGCCACGCCCGGCAGCAGCAACAGCACCAGCCCGCCGGCCGCGAGCGCCAGCCCGAGCCAGCCGCGCGCCGTGAAGCGTTCGCCGGCCGCCAGTCCTGCCGCGAACATGGTCAGCTGGACCATCCCGAACAGGATCAGCGCGCCGCTGCCGGCCGCCAGCCGCAGGTAGGCAAACGAAAAGCAGGCCACGTACAGGAACAGCATCGCCGCCGCCGGCCAGTCGCCGGCTTTTCCGCTACGCGCGCGCGATTGCACCCGCATCACTCGCATCACAAGCAGCAGCGCCGCGGCGCCGGCCGCCAGGCGGATGGCGCCGAAGCTGGCCGGATCGATGCTGCCCTGGCGCAGCGCGATGCGGCACAGCAGCGAGTTGGCGGCGAAGGCCAGCATCGCCAGCGCGGCGAGGAACAGGGTGGCGAGCGCCGGATGGCGCGCCGGCGTGGGGCTGCGGCTCAGCATGGTGGGTCTCCTCCGTGTTCTTGTTATCGCTACTCTAAGGCGATAACGCGGAGGCGGCCAGTATCCCGCAGCCGTGCGGGCGCCCGTGCTTCAGAAGGCGGCTTGGGCGTGGTCCGAACGCGCGAGGTCGGCTACCCCTTGCGCATCCTGGATGGCGATGCCGCGCACCCCGCGCAGCACGAAGGTCGTCGCCGCCGTCCCGCGCGCGAAGCGCACGTGATCGAAGCCGGCGCCATCGACGTCCTCCAGCAGCACCGGCGGCCGGCCTTCCGGCCCGGCGCTGCGCAGGTCGGCGTGGTGCACCTCGAGGTTGCGCGCGTGGCGCACGTACAGGCCGTAGGCCGGGGTGACGCCGAACATGCTCGGCTCCGGATAGTGGTCGGCTTCCTCGGGCACCTGGCGCACGGCATCCGTCGCAGTGCCGCCGCCGCCATGCACGACGGTCAGATTGCTGATGCGGACGTCCTCGACCGGCGCTTCCGCCAGTCCGGCCACGATCGAGGCGAACGGCGCATTCGCCTGCGACACCACCACGTTGCTGATGTTGACGCGGCGGATCGCGCCGACCCGGGTGCCCGCCGGCGCGCGCATGCGGCGGCCCAGGCGGATGAACAGCGGCGCCGTGGTGAGGTCGCGCATCGCCAGGTTGTCGACGGTGACGTCTTCGATCACGGCGCCGTCCACGCTTTCGATGGCCAGGCCGCGGCAATGCTCGAACACGCAGTTGGCGATGGCGATGTTGCGGAAGCCGCCGTTCGATTCGGTGCCGAGCTTGATGCGCCCGCACACGCCTTCCTTGTCCGGCGCTTCCAGCTGGGTCTTGCCGAAAGTCCCGTCGAGCAGCGTGCCGAGGTCGAAGCCGGAGACCTGGCAACCGGTAATGGTGACGTGTTCGGTGAAGCGCGGCTTGCCCAGCGCGTACGAACTTTTCAGGCAGATCGCATCGTCGTTCGGGGTGTTCACCGCGCAGTTGGCGATGCGCACGTTGCGGCAGCAATCGATGTCGAAGCCGTCGCGGTCGGTGTCGACCATCAGGTTGTCGATGACCAGGTTGTCGACCCCGGTCGCCAGCACCGCGAAGTGGCCGCACTTGAGCATCGAGAAATCGCGCAGCTGAACGTTGCGGCAATTCTTCAGCGCGATCGCCTTGTTGCCCTTGCCGGCCATCTCGGCGCCGAACATCGTGCCCTTCCTGGCGCGCTCGCCCATCGGATCGGCGCCTTTCAGCGACGATGGCATGTCGCCCGCCTTCAGTGGCCGGTTGGCGCCGGGACCGGAGCGGGTCAGGCCGCGGCCCCAGATGCGGCCCGGTCCGAGGATGGCGACGTTGTCCAGGCCCTCGCCCCACAGCAGGCTGTTGTGCCAGTGGCTGTGGCCGAAGTCCTGGTAGGCGTCCCATGGATTCGGCTCGGCGTCGTCGTAGCGGCCCTTGTCGACCGCCGGGTCGGCGGCGGCGATGACGCTGCCGGCATCCAGGTACAGGGCGACGTTGCTGCGCAGGCGGATCGAGAAGCTGAGGTAGCGCCCGGCCGGGAACCACACGGTGCCGCCGCCGGCCGCGCTGGCGGCGGCGATGGCGGCGTTGATGGCATCGGTGTCGAGGGTGGCACCGTCGCCGCGGGCGCCGTGGTCGCGGACGTTAAAGCCCGCTTGCGGCGGCGCGGCGATGGATGGCAGGGACAGGGCGCCGGCGGCGGTCGCGCCGAGGGCGGTGAGGATACGCTGGAGCGCGCGGCGGCGCACGGGTTGGAATCGGATCATGCGCGCTACCTTAGCATCCGTGCGCCGCCCCGCGTGCGCAACTTGTTGAGCGATGCATGCGCCCTGTCGCTCAGTGGGCGTGTGCGCTGTTCTTCAGGTGCTGGATCGCGAGCACGTCGCCCTTGTCGGCCGACTGGCGGTACCAGCGCAGCGCTTCGCCGGCATCCAGCGGCATCCCGTCGCCCTTGTCGTAACGCCTGGCCAGCTCGAACATCGCGTGCGCCTGGCCCTGCTCCGCGGCGCTGCGCAGCCCGGCCAGCGCGGCGCCGCGGTCGGCGTCGGTCCGCGCCGTGGCCGCATACAGCAGGCTCAGTTGGTAGAGCGCGCCCGCATCGCCCGCTTCGGCCAGTTGCAACGCGTCGCGCTTGGCGCGGTGCATGCCCTGGTCGCCGTCGATCCACCATTTATAAGCGACCGGCACCCACTGCTCGACCGGTTCGCCCTTCCTGCGCGCGGGTTTGAAGACGCACTTCGACAAGGCATCCTTCGCTGACATGTCGAGCGCGGGGTGGCCGCTGGCATTCAGGAGCACCGTATCGCCCACGCTGCCGTCGATACGGATCAGGAAGGCCAGCAGGGTGATGCCCTCTTCCATATTGCGCAGCGACGCGCGCGGGTATTCTGGCTTGGCGCAGCCGGCGGCGCCGGCGTGGAAAGGCGCGCATGCCAGCATGGCGGCGAGCAGCAGGGAACGGATACGGTGCGGCATGGCGACTCCAGAAGTTACTCCGGCCGCAACGACAACTTGTCGATGTTGCCGGCCTTGTCGAACGTCACCCCGATCAGCAACCGCTCGTCGGGATAGATAAAGCGATAGCGATAGACCCGCTGGTCGCCATCGGCTTTGCGCTCGAGCAGCTCGACCGTACGCAAGATGCCCAGGTCCGCCATGTGCTCGCTCAGGGACTGCACCCGTTGCGGCGAAAAGACCGCCGCCGCCTTGTCGCTCAATACGCCCGCAGGCACGCTGCCTGTCGCCATCTGGCTGACGACTGCGCGCAGCTTGGCGGCAACGTCGGGCTCGCTGTCGGGAATCGCTTTTGCGAGCGGCATCTCGAGGGCGGGCACGTAATGTCTGGCCACCAGGTTGGCCAGCTTGGCGGAGCGCGCCGCAGCGCTGTTTGCCAGCACGATGACGGTCAGTTTATCGTCGACATAGCGCTCGATCGCTGTGTTGAACCCCTGCCAGGAGCCGCCATGCGAGATGGTGCGGTGACCGTTGACCGGCGACAGATCCCAGCCGTAGCCGTACGGCGCGGTGCTGCCGTCGTTGAGGGTGACGGGGGTCCAGCTGGCGGTGCGGATCTGTTCGGTAAGGATCGTCTTGCGGTCCAGGGCCATGTCCCACAGCGCCAGGTCGTGCGCTGTCAGGTACAGGCTGCCGTCGGCCGTGGTGTTGAGCTTGGGCGAGACCCACGACTGGTTTTTCAGCTGTCCTTTCACCCATTCATAACCCGCGGCACGGTGCGGCACGATGTCGCTTTCGCTGATGATGCGGGTGCCCATGCCGAGCGGCTTGAAGATGCGCTCGCGCAGCTGGTCGCCGTAGAAGGCGCCGCCTGCCTTGTTGCAGATGAAGCCCAGCAAGTGATAACCCATATTACTGTAGGCCCAGCGCTCACCCGGCGCGAACAGCACCGGTATGCCGGCCTCCAGCGCGACCAGTTCTTCGTCGGCATAGTCCTTGCGGAAGTCCAGCACGTCATAAGGATCGCCCAGGCCGGAGGTATGGGTCAGCAAATGGCGGATCGTGATCCCGTCCCAGGCCTTGGGTGTGTTGGCCAGGTGCCGCGAGATGGGATCGTCGAGCTTGAGCTTGCCGTCATCGACCAGCAGCATGACCAGCGCGGCCGTGAACATCTTCCCGATCGAGCCGGATTGAAATTTTGTCGCCGGCATGACCGGCACGCTGTGTTCGACGTTGGCCAGGCCGTAGCCTTGTTCCTTGACGATCCTGCCGTTCCGCACGACGACGACACTCACGCCCGGAATATGCTCGCGCTTCATTTCCTGCAGCATGGCATTGTCGAGCGGATCGGCGATGGCGCCGCTGCACATGATCGAGGCGAGGAGAACAAGGGGGCGAGGCGGCATGCGGCGGCTGGGACGATGGCGATGACCACTTATTATAGAAGCCATTGCCAGCCGAAAATACTCGGATTGTCACGCTGCCGCGGCAGCCATCGGCCCCGGGCCGAGGCTCAGAACTTCTCCGCAGCCGCCGGGCCGCTCAAAGGCTTGACCTGGATGTTGCGATACCAGGCTTCCGCACCCTCGGACTGGATCGAGAACTTGCCGCGCGCGAGCGGTACCACCTTGCCGTCCACGCGCTGGCGCGAATTCTCGACCCGCAGCACTTCATGGCCGTTGACGACGTGGATCAGGGTCTTGCCGTCGGCGATCACTTCCATCGTGTTCCACTCGCCCGACGGCTTTTCGTAGTTGCCGCGCTTCAGGATGCGTGAAGCCAGGCCGGTGCGCAGCGGCAGCGCCGGGTCGTAGCGGTAGAACTTCCAGTCGCCCTGGTTGGCGTCGCCGACGTGGGCGTCGACCGTCACGCCATCCAGGCTGTGGTAGTCGGCGCAATCGCCTTCCTGCAGCTGGAATTCATGGCTGCGCATCCAGTGCCCGCTCTGGGCGCCTTCGGGGCCGACCGCGTAGTACAGCAGGCCGCTGTCGCGCGGCGCCTCCAGGCGCGGGAACCATTTCTTGGTGCCCCACTTGAACTCGAACTTGAGATGGAAGTTCTCGTACTCGCCCACCGTCGACACCGCGCCCCACTCTTCGCCGGACACGCGCAGCATGCCGTCGACCACCGAAAACACCCCGCGCGGGTCCTGGTCCAGGCCGCGCACCGAGGTCGGCGCCTTCATGTTGTCGGACGTCGGCTGCATGCTGATCCAGGTGCGCCAGCCGCTCAGGTCCTTGCCGTTGAAGAGCTGGGTCCAGCCCGGCTCGGCAGCGTACAGGGGCAGGTGCAGTGCCAGGACGGCGCCCAGCAGGGTGGCGTGGCAACGGCGGCGGAAGCGGTTCATGGAGTGTCTCCTTGTCGGGGGGGTGAATGGTCGGCTGGCCCATCTGCGTGAGCCGATGCAATCTAGCATGCAGGATTTGTGAGCGCTACCACCCGGACCCAGCTTGCCGATTTCGTTATAAATTTTTCCGAATTTTTAACACTTAGGATGTTTTCCTGGTGCTAATATCGCCACATAAATAGTTGTACTAATAAAGCACCCGGGAAAGGCTCTACGGCGAGACGATGCAACGCCGCCATGGAGGTTTTGTCGGGTGCGCCGAGCAGGAGACACATGGTGAGCACAATCGTGATCGGCAGGGGCATGGTCGTCGCCCATGGCCCGGACAACGAACGCCGCAGCGATCAGCAGCGCCCGCGCTCGCCGCGCCCGGTCCGGCCACAGCGAGCGGATGCGATGCAGCGCGCCATGCCGGCGCCGGCGCACCAGGCCTGCGCCGACTTCTACACCGAGCATGGTATCTCGACCCCGAGCGCGCTGTTCGACACGCTGTCCGACACCTATTATTTCGCCAAGAACCGCGACGGCCAGTTCGTCTGGGGCAACCGCCTGCTGCAGGAACAGCACGCGCTGGCCGACGTCAAGGACATCATCGGCCGCACCGACCACGACTTCTTCCGGCGCGACATCGCCGACCGCATCCGCGCCGACGACCTGGCGGTGATCGAGACCGGCGTCACGGTCCACAACAAGCTGGAAGTGATCGACGGCGGCAACGGCGTGCTGACCTGGCTGTTCACGACCAAGGCGCCGCTGCGCAATTGCCAGGGCGAGATCGTCGGCATCGAGGGCTTTTCGCGCGATGCGCGGCGCTCGCAGGACACCATCGCGCCCTTCCACGAATTCAAGGCCTGCATCGAGTACCTGCAGGCGCACCTGACCGAGCACATCGCGATCGAGCACCTGGCGCGCCTGTCGTGCATGTCGCTGTCGACCTTCGAGCGCCGTTTCAAGCAGCATTTTTCGCTGACGCCCAAGCAGTACATCCTGCACCTGAAGGTGCACGAAGCCTGCCGCCTGCTGCCGACCGGCGGCAGCATCGCGCGGGTGGCGCTGGACACCGGCTTCGGCGGCCAGAGCTATTTCACCAAGCAATTCCGCAGCGTGGTGGGAATCACGCCCAAACAGTACCTGATGTCGCTGGCACGCGCGCGCTAGACGTCGCGGCCGGCTCCCGTTGTCTTCTTTGGAGAGAGAAGCATGCAACAAAATCGAGATCGCGCCGGCCATGGTCCGGCGCAGCCCGACCATGCACGCCGCACCGCCCTGATGCGCATCGGCGCGCTGTGCGGCCTGGCCGCCCTGGGCGACCTGGGCCTGCTGGCCGATGCGCTGGCGGCCACCCCGGCTGCCGGCAAACAGGCCGGCGCCCCCGCGTTCCTGAGCCCGGCCGAGTTGCAGCTCACCGGCGTGCTGGCCGACCTGGTCATCCCGCGCACCGACACCCCCGGTGCGCTCGACGTCGGCGCCCACCGCACGGTCGACCACCTGCTGGCGGTGTGCGCGGAAGCGCCGGCGCAGGCCGCCTACAAGGCCGGGCTGGCGCGCATCGACGCCGCCGCCCGCACCCATGGCGGCAAGGGCTTCACGGCGCTGCCGGCGGCGCGCCAGGTCGCGCTGCTGCAGGCGCTGGACGCCGGCAGCGCGCCGTTCGGGCCGGCCGACCAGGGCTTTTTCCGCCAGCTGAAAGGCTATGTGGCCTTTGCCTACTACACCTCGGAAGCCGGCGCCACGCAGGAACTGGCCTACCTGCCCGTCCCGGGCGGCTTCAAGGGTGACGTCAAGGTCACCCGCTCGACCCATGCATGGGCCATCTAGCCTTGGCCACCTGAAGGAACGCACATGAATGCCCCCGCATCGTTCTACATCAAAAGCACCCCGGAGCGCTTCGACGCCATCGTCGTCGGCTCCGGCATCACCGGCGGCTGGGCCGCCAAGGAACTCACCGAGCGCGGCCTCAAGACCCTGATGGTCGAGCGCGGCCGTCCGGTCGAACACGGCGTCGACTACATCGGCGAGAACCGCGACCCGTGGACCATGCCGAACCGCGGCAAGGTCGATGCCAAGGTCGCCGAGGAACAGTTCGCGATCCAGCGCCAGTGCTACGCCTTCGACGAGCACACCAAGCAGTTTTTCAACAACGACCGCGACATGCCCTATTCCACCCCGGACGGCCGCCCGTTCAGCTGGATCCGCGGCAACCAGCTGGGCGGCAAGTCGCTGATGTGGGCGCGCCAGTCCTACCGCTGGAGCGACCTCGATTTCGAGGCCAACCTGAAGGACGGCCACGGCGTCGACTGGCCGATCCGCTACGCCGACCTGGCGCCCTGGTACAGCTACGTCGAGCGCCACGTCGGCATCAGCGGCAACCGCGACGGCCTGGCCGTGCTGCCCGACGGCGAATTCCTGGCACCCTTCGAATTCAACGCCGTGGAAGCGGCGCTGAAGCAGAAGTTCGACGCCAAGTATGCGCCGGCGCGCATGATCATCGGCCGCACCGCCAACCTGAACACCGCCAGCGAACAGCATCTGGCCCAGGGCCGGGCGCCGTGCCAGGCGCGCAGCCAGTGCCATCGCGGCTGCTCGTTCGGCGCCTACTTCTCGACCCAGAGCTCGACGTTGCCGGCGGCGCTGAAGACCGGGCGCCTGCGCATCGCCACCGACAGCATCGTGCACAGCGTGCTGTACGACCCGAAGACCAACCGCGCCACCGGCGTGCGCGTGATCGACGCCGACACGATGGAGACGCGCGAGTACCACGCGCGCGTGGTGATCCTGTGCGCCTCGACGCTGGGCTCCACCGCGGTGCTGCTGAACTCGACGTCCGAAGCCTTCCCCAACGGCCTGGGCAATTCCTCGGGCGCGCTCGGGCACTACCTGACCGACCATTTGTGGTCGGCCGGCGCCGATGGCCGCGTCGAGGGCTTCGACGAGCATTATTACCAGGGACGGCGGCCGACCGGCACTTACATCCCGCGCTTCCGCAACGTGGTCGACAAGCACCCGGACTTCGTGCGCGGCTATGCGCTGGCCGGCGGCGCGGCGCGCGAGGGCTGGCAATCGGCGGCCTGGAAACCCGGCTTCGGCAAGGACTACAAGGCCATGATCAGGCAGCCCGGCCCATGGCGCTTCAGCCTGGGCGGCCAGGGCGAGATGCTGCCGCGCTACGAGAACGGCGTCAGCCTGCATCCGACCAGGAAGGACAAGTGGGGCATGCCGCTGCTGCACGTCGATGTCACCCACGGCGACAACGACCGCAAGATGCGCAAGGACATGGCCGACAGCGCCGGCAACATCCTCGAATACCTGGGCCTGAAGGACGTCAAGACCAAGATGGCGACCGAGACCGAGTATCCGCCGGGGCTGGCGATCCACGAGATGGGCACCGCGCGCATGGGGCGCGACCCCAAGACCTCGGTCCTGAACGGCTGGAACCAGGCCCACGACGTGCCCAACCTGTTCGTCACCGACGGCGCCTCGATGGCGTCCGGCGCCTGGCAAAACCCCTCGCTGACCTTCATGGCCCTGACCGCGCGCGCCTGCGCCTACGCGGTCGACCAGATGAAGGCCGGGACCATCTGAACCCCATACCAACGGAGACGACATGAAACCATCCACCCACGCCCTGCTGGCGATCCTGCTCGGCGCCGGCGCGGCCGCCCTGTCCGCCCATGCCGCGGCGGCCCAGCCGACCCAGCGCATCGGCCTGCAACTGTGGTCGGTGAAGGACGAGATCAAGCAGGATTTCGAAGGCACGCTGGGCAAGGTCGCCGGGCTCGGCTTCCAGGGCGTGGAGTTCGCCGGCGAGTTCGGTCCCTACAAGGACAACCCGGCCGGCCTGAAAGCCTTCATGGACAAGAACCGCCTGCAGTGCGCCGGCGCCCACATGCATTTCGACGCCCTGACACCCGAGCGCTTCGAGGCCACCACCGCCTTCTACCGGACCCTCGGCTGCACCAACCTGGTGATCTCGATGGACCAGCGCGGCGCCAGCGTCGAACAAAGCGCGCAGATGAGCCAGGAACTGACCGCGCTGTCCGGCAAGCTGGCCGCCAAGGGCATGCGCATCGGCTACCACAACCACGCCCAGGAACTGGCCGGCGCGGTCGGCAGCACACCCTGGGACGTGATCGCCAAGAACACGCCCAAGGCCTCGATCATGCAGCAGGACGTGGGCTGGACCACCTTCGCCGGCAAGGACCCGGTGGCCTACGTCAAGCGCTACCCGGGCCGTACCATCACCACCCACTACAAGGCCAAGTTCGTCGAGGGCACGACCGGCGGCACCCCGGTCATCGGCCAGGACAAGACCGACTGGGCCGGGCTGACGCGGGCGGTGCGCGCGGTCGGCGGGACCGAGTGGATCATCATCGAGCAGGA
>JAKOOD010000159.1 GCA_022701635.1 Burkholderiaceae bacterium
TGACCGGCATCGACCAGATCCTGTTCCGCGGCAAGGCGCCATGGACGCTGCACCACAAGCATGCCGACCACGAATGCCTGCGCCCGGCGTCCGAGTTCACCCCGATCGTGTATCCGAAACCGGACGGTAAACTGACCTTCGATCGCCTGTCCTCGGTGTTCATCTCGAACACCAACCATGCCGAAGACCAGCCGGTGCACCTGACGCTGAAAAACGCCAGCGTGCCGGTGAACGTCAACCTGGCCACCTATGCGGGGCTCGAGCAGCGCTACTGCCCGGCCGGCGTGTACGAGTTCGTGAAGACGGATGCAGGCCAGGACCGGCTCCAGATCAACGCCCAGAACTGCGTGCACTGCAAGACCTGCGACATCAAGGACCCGGCCCAGAACATCGTCTGGGTGACGCCGGAAGGCGGCGGCGGGCCGAATTATCCGAACATGTAACCCACTACTGAAACAGAAACCATCATGGCCAATAAAACCGCATTCCACTGGGACGACCCGCTGCTGCTGAACGAACAGCTGACGGACGACGAGCGCATGGTGCGCGACGCCGCCGCCGCATACTGCCAGGACAAGCTGCAGCCGCGCGTGCTCGACGCCTTCCGCCACGAAGCCATGGACACCAGCATCTTCCGCGAGATGGGCGAACTGGGCCTGCTCGGCCCGACCATCCCCGAGCAGTACGGCGGTCCGGGCCTGAACTACGTCAGCTACGGCCTGATCGCGCGCGAAGTCGAGCGCGTCGATTCCGGCTACCGCTCGATGATGAGCGTGCAATCGTCGCTGGTGATGGTGCCGATCCACGAGTTCGGCAGCGACGCGACCAAGCAGAAATACCTGCCCAAGCTCGTCACCGGCGAGTGGATCGGCTGCTTCGGCCTGACCGAGCCGAACCACGGCTCCGATCCGGGTTCGATGGTCACGCGCGCGCGCAAGGTCGACGGCGGCTATGCGCTGAGCGGTTCCAAGATGTGGATCACCAACTCCCCGGTGGCCGACGTGTTCGTGGTCTGGGCCAAGGATGACGAGGGCGCGATCCGCGGCTTCGTGCTCGAGAAAGGCTGGAAAGGGTTGTCGGCACCGGCGATCCACGGCAAGTTCGGCCTGCGCACCTCGATCACCGGCGAGATCGTGATGGACGAGGTGTTCTGCCCCGAGGAAAACGCCTTCCCCGACGTGCGCGGCCTGAAGGGTCCGTTCACCTGCCTGAACTCGGCCCGCTACGGCATCGCCTGGGGCGCGCTCGGCGCCGCCGAAGCCTGCTGGCACACGGCGCGCCAGTACGTCATCGACCGCCAGCAGTTCGGCAAGCCGCTCGCCGCCAGCCAGTTGATCCAGAAAAAACTGGCCGACATGCAGACCGAGATCACCCTCGGCCTGCAGGGCGTGCTGCGCCTGGGCCGCATGAAGGACGAAGGCACGGCGGCCGTGGAAATCACGTCGATCATGAAGCGTAATTCCTGCGGCAAGGCGCTGGACGTGGCACGCCTGGCGCGCGACATGCTGGGCGGGAACGGCATCTCGGACGAGTTCGGGATCATCCGCCACATGGTCAACCTGGAAGTGGTGAATACCTATGAAGGCACGCACGACATCCACGCGCTGATCCTGGGCCGCGCGCAGACCGGCATCCAGGCTTTCCAGTAACACCACCTTCCATCGTTCGTATCGCAGGACACGGTTCCCACCCTGAACCGTGTGCGGGATCGCACGCCTATTCCCAGTCTTCCCTGTTGCTAAGCTGTTGTTTTACTGAGTGATTCCTGTTGACAGTACTTACAGGAAAAAATACAGTTTCAATAACGCGGCAGCGGTTTTATCAAGCAAAACCGTGCCGCATAAAACATAAAACCAGGAGACACCCATGAAACAGACTCTCATCGCGCTGGCGGTGCTTGGCGCCTGCATGTCGAACGCCTCGGCGCAATCCGCCGTCACCATCTACGGCATCATCGATGCCGGCGTCACCCGGGTCATCAACGACAGCGGCAGCAACGGCAGCCGCACCACGGTCGAAGCCGGCCAGATGCAGGTGTCGCGCTGGGGCTTCCGCGGCGAGGAAGATCTCGGCGGCGGCCTGAAGGCCCGCTTCAACCTCGAAGGCACGCTGCTGAACGACACCGGCGGGGCCGGCGTGCCGACCGGTACGCCATCGGGCACCAGCCTGTTCGACCGCGAAGCGACGGTCGGCCTGGCCGGCAACTTCGGCGCCCTCACCCTGGGCCGCCAGAACATCCTGGGCATCAATTCGGTCGGCATGGCAGACCCGATGGGCCTGGCCTTCGCGGCGACCAGCCCCAACGTGCTGTTCTCGGCGCTGAACAGCGCCGCCGTCTACGGCGCCTACGGCGCCAACAACGGCGGCTCGGCCCTGCGCCAGAGTAACTCGATCAAGTACGTGTCGCCCTACTGGAAGAACTTCGGCATCGGCCTGATGCGCGCCTTCGGCGAGCAGCCGGGCTCGGTCCAGAAGAACAAGTACGAAGGCATCTCGGCCTTCTACCATACCGGCCCGTTCGGCGCGTCCGCCGTGTATGCGCGCCTGAAGAACATCACCGCCAGCGAAGAGCTCAAATCCTGGGCCTTCGGCGCGCGCTACACCGGCACCGGCTTCTCGCTGCGCTCGACCTATTCCACCAACGAACTCGACACCACGCACCGCAAGATCAGCGTGTTCGGCGTCGGCATCGACGTCCCGGTGGCGCCGGCCGTCACCCTGACCGGCGCGGTCTACAACACCCGCCACACCGGCGACGCCCACGACGATTCGCAGCAATATATCGCGATCGCCAAGTACGCCTTCAGCAAGCGCACCACCGGCTACGCCTCGATCGGGCATGCGCGCACCGATACCGTCGTCAGCGCTACCCAGATCAACCTGGCGCAGGGTTTCGTGTCGGTGGGCAGCGATTCGGCGAACCGGATCACTACCGGGGTGATGCACTTCTTCTGAGCGGCGTTGCAGCGCTCGTCGAGCACTGTCGTCCCCGCGGAGGCGAAATTGGGCCCTGCCTTCGCAGGGGCGACGTGGTTTACTCGCCCTCCGCCGGGCGCCCCTGCAACGCCCGCCACTGCACCTTGCCGGTCGCCGACTTCGGCAGCGTCTCGCGGAACTCCACGATGCGCGGGCTTTTGTAGGCGGCCATGTTCTGGTGCGCCCAGTCGACGATGTCCTGTTCGCGCACGCTGTCGCCGAAGCCATCCTTCAGCGCCACCACCGCCTTGACCGTCTCGCCGCGGCGCGGGTCGACGCAGGCCACCACGCACACCTCGCGGATCGCCGGATGGCGGTACATCAGCGCTTCCACCTCGGCCGGCCAGACCTTGTAACCGGACGCGTTGATCATGCGCTTCAGGCGGTCGACCATGAAGAAATAGCCGTCCTCGTCGACCCGCGCCAGGTCGCCGGTACGCAAAAAGCGCTTGCCGTCGATCTCGACGAAGGTCTCGCGGTCGGCTTGCGGATTGTTCCAGTAACCCTGCATCACCTGCGGCCCGTGCACCACCACCTCGCCGACTTCGCCGGACGCGAGTTCGCGCATCGTGTCGGGGTCGACCACGCGCGCGTCGACGTCGAAGATCGGAATGCCGAGGCACTGCTTCTTCGGCTGCGCGCCCGGGTTGATGTGGGTCGGCGCCATGGTTTCCGACATGCCGTAGCCCTCGACGTAAGGAATGCCCAGCAGGTCCTGCAGCTTGCGCGCGATCGCGTCCGGCATGGCGGCGCCGCCGCCGCTCATGCGGGTCAGGCTCGACAGATCGTATTCGCCCACGCGCGGGCTCGAGAGCAGGTCGACCACCATCGTCGAGATCAGCTGCACCGCGGTGACCCGGTGGCGGCGGATGCATTCGGCGGCCGTGTCGCGGTCCCAGCGCGCCATCAGCACCACGGTGGCGCCGGTGAAGACCGGCCCGTTCATCCCGCCCTGCATGCCGGTCACGTGGAACAGCGGCAGCACCGCCAGCGTGACCGTGTCCTGCTGCGAGCCGAACCACTGCATGCCGCCGACCGCGGTGAACATCACGCTCGCATGGGTGTGCATGCAGCCTTTCGGATTGCCGGTGGTGCCCGAGGTGTAGGGCATCACGCACAGGTCGTCCGGTCCCGCGAGCAGCGGGCCGGGCACGCAGTCCTGCGCCAGCACGGCGTGCCATGCCACCACGCCGCCGGCGTCGCCCAGGTCGCGGCGCGGCGCGGTCACGAACTCGGGCACATTGAGGTCGGTCGGGCGCTTCAGGTAATCGGCATACGTCGCCACCACGGCGTGGCGCAGGCCCTGCCCCAGCAGCGGCGCGACCTGCGGCAGCAGGTCCTGCGCCGCGAAGATGACGGCGGCGCCGGTGTCGTCCACGTAGTGGCGCAGCTCCTCGGTCAGGTTCATCGGGTTGACCGGCACCACCACGGCATTCGCGCGCAGGATCGCATAGTAGGCCAGCATGAACTGGGGGCTGTTCTGCATGTACAGCAGCACCCGGTCGCCTTGCCGCACGCCGCAATGCCGCTGCAGGTAGCCGGCGATGCGTTCGGTCTCGCCCTTGAATGCGGCGTAGGTGAGCGGCGTATCGTAGAACAGCAAGAAGGGCTTGTCCGGATAGCGCGTGCTCGAGACCTCGAGGTTGTAGAACAGATTGGTCCGCGGTGTGGACAGGTGGCGCGGCAAGCCCTTGGGCCAGGCCGCGAAATGGCGCTGCGACATGCGGGTGTCTCCTAGTCGTTTTGAATACCGCATCGAGAAACGTGGTTTCGCTGGAGACGATCCTAGCAGTGCCAAAAAAGATTGTAAACGCCAGCACGGCGCGTCATTACACGGGATGGACGCACCGTTGACAGTGCCGGCCCCTTGTTTTACTGTGCAGAACGAACGTATAAAACGTAAAACAAGGAAGCCGCACCAGATGACGCATCAAGCCGACGCCGGACCAGTCCCGCCGGGATTCGAACCGCTGCAGCGCGGCGGGCCATATGCCGCCGCCATGGGTCCGCTGTACCTGCGCCGTGACAGTAACGGCAGTGGCCAGCGGATCGTGATCGCGCTGCGGGTCGAGCAGCGCCATACCAACATGCGCGGCATCGCCCACGGCGGCATGCTGGCCAGCCTGGCCGATTGCGCGCTCGGCATCGGCCTGGCGATCGCCTGCGACGGCCGCCACTCTTTCGTCACGGTCAACCTGAGCAACGATTTCCTGGATGCCGCGCGGCCCGGCGACTGGCTCGAAGGCCATGTCGAGGTGCAGCGTATCGGACGGCGCATGGCCTTTGCCAACGGCTGGCTGCAGGTCGGCGAAAAACGCATCCTGCGCAGCAGCGGCGTGTTCGCGACGATGGACCCGCTGACCCCGGAACAGCTGGCCGCGGGCTATTAAGCGCCGCTAACACAAGCCCCATGGCGGCGTGGCATTCGTCTCGCCGTACCAGCACGCATCAGGACTCGAGGCGCTTGGCGATCTCGATCAGGCGCGGGCGCACCTCGTTCAGCAGGAATTCGGGCGATACGCTGGTCGACGGCCCGCCGCAGTTGATCGCCATGATCTGGTTGCCGCCGATCGGCAGGAAGCCGACCGCGATGCCGTTGACTTCCTTCTGCCACTCGCCGAAGGCGGTGGTGCAGCCGTATTGGGCCTGGTCGCGCAGCGCCCTGTCGAAGCCCTGGCGCAGGCTCTGGTAGGCCATCTCGTCGAGTTCGTGGCAGCGCTCGAAGATATCCTTGCGCTCCTGCTCCGGCGCGCACACCAGGTAGGCGCGTCCGATCGCCGATGCCGCCAGCGGCATGCGCGACCCCACCTGCACCGACAGCGACAGCGCCGCCGTGCTGCGGCAGACTTCCACGTAGATCATCGACAGGCGGTCGCGCACGGCGATCGACACCGTGGTGCCGGAAAAATCGGCCAGTTCCTGCATCATCGGCCGCGCCAGCTGGCGGATGTCGAGACGCGCCAGCATCGCGCTGCCCAGGCCGAGGGTCGCGGTGCCGAGACCGTAACGGCCGGTCTCGTCGTCCTGGACCAGGTAGCCGAGGCGGGTCAATGTGTAGGTGAAGCGCGTGACCGTCGATTTCGGCAGGTCGCAGCGTTCGGCGATCTGCTGGTTGGTCAAGCCCTTGTCGGCCGAGCGGAAGCACGACAGCACCTCGAGCCCACGCGCCAGGGCCGTGATGAAATAGCGGTCCTCGGCATTGCGCGGCGGTTCGACGGCGTCGTCGGCGCCATCGGCGGGGAGAATGCTGCTTGGCTGGTTGACTTGCATGGAATACCCGGGCCTCGAAGTGGCGAATGCAGGACGCATTCTGGACATTCCATTTTACACGGGATTGTTTCGCTGAGAAAAACGACATAGTGCCGCAGCAACGCTTTGCGCACTGCGCGGCCCACAGGTGTTCAGTCGAACTTGCTGAAGTCCGGCTTGCGCTTCTCGAAGAAGGCCGTGAACGCTTCCTTGGCCTCGGCGCCGGTCAGCATCGTGCTGAAACGCTCGTTCTCGACCGCGATCGTGTCCTTGACCAGCGCCGCGCGCGAACGCTTCATCAGCGCCTTGGTGGTGCGGACCGATACCGGCGGCAGTTTCACGAGTTAGCGGCCTGCCCCTGCGCAAAGGCCAGCAGCTCGGCGGCCGGCAACACCTTGGTGACGATGCCCATCTCGAAGGCTTCCTGGGCCGGGAAGGCTTCGCCCAGCAGCAGCTTTTCGGCGGCGCGCGCATGGCCGGCGGCTTGCCCGACCAGCAGCGAGGAGGCGAATTCCGGGCACAGGCCGAGCTGGGTGAAGGGCATCGAGAACTTGGCGCTGTCGGCGGCGTAGACCAGGTCGCAGTGCATCAGCAGCGTGGTGCCGATGCCGACCGCCAGGCCGCTCACCGCGGCGATGACCGGCTTGCTGCAGCCTTCGAGCGCCTGCATGAACTGGAACACCGGGCGGTCCTCGGTCATGGCGCCGACGCCGACGTTGTTGAGGAAGTCGTCGAGGTCGTTACCGGCGGTGAAGATCTCCGGTTTGCCGGTAATGAGGATGGCGCGCACCGATGGATCCTGTTCGGCGTTGCGCAGGGCGGTCGCCAGGGTCGTATACATGGCGCCGGTGATGGCGTTCTTGCGCTCGGGGCGGTTGAATTCGAGGGTGAGGATGCCGTTGGCGGTGGTGGTGAGGATGTCCATTTTGTCGCTGCTCCGTTATGCGTTCTTATATTACTGAGTTGATCGGCTTCGGATACTCAGCATGGGTTCCCGCTTTCGCGGGAACGACGGTTTTAAGGGTAACTTATAAAAAAAGGGTGGGGACGGTTTTCCGTACCCACCCTTCTATTTGCTACGCGGTGTTTACACGCGCTCGATGATACCCGCAGCGCCCATGCCGGCGCCCACGCACATGGTCACCATGCCGTACTTCTGGTTGGTGCGGCGCAGGCCGTGCACGACGGTGGCGGCGCGGATGGCACCGGTGGCGCCCAGCGGGTGGCCGAGGGCGATGGCGCCGCCCAGCGGGTTCACCTTCGACTGGTCCAGGCCGAGGTCGCGGATCACGGCCAGCGCCTGCGCGGCGAAGGCTTCGTTCAACTCGATCCAGTCCAGCTGGTCCTGGGTGATGCCGGCGGCGGCCAGCGCGGCCGGGATCGCGACCTTCGGGCCGATGCCCATGATTTCCGGTGGCACGCCGCGCACGGCGAACGAGGAGAACTTGGCCAGCGGGGTCAGGTTGTGCTCACGCAGGAACTTTTCGCTGACGACGATCAGCGCGCCGGCGCCGTCCGACATCTGCGACGAGGTCGCTGCCGTGACCGAGCCCTTGGCGGCGAAGACCGGCTTCAGCTTGGCCATGCCTTCCATGCTGGCGTCGGCACGCGGGCCTTCGTCGGTATCGACGGTGCGCTGCTTGACCGTGATCTCACCGGTGGCCAGGTTCGGCGTGCGGGTGGTGATCTCGACCGGGGTGATCTCGTCCTTGAAGTGGCCGGCCTGCTGGGCGGCGATGGCGCGGCGGTGCGATTCCAGGCCGAAGGCGTCCTGGTCTTCGCGCGACACCTTCCACTGGGCGGCGACCTTCTCGGCGGTCAGGCCCATGCCGTAGGCCAGGCCGACGTTCTCGTCGTCGAACACGCGCATGTTGATCGACGGGTGGTGGCCCATCATCGGCACCATCGACATCGATTCGACGCCGCCGGCGATCATGACGTCGGCTTCACCGACGCGGATGCGGTCGGCCGCCATCGCCAGGGCGGTGATGCCCGAGGCGCAGTAGCGGTTGACGGTGACGCCGCCGACGGTGTTCGGCAGGCCGGCCATGACCACGGCCTGGCGTGCGATGTTGAAGCCCTGCTCGGCTTCCGGGAACGAGCAGCCGATCACGGCATCGACGATCAGCGCCGGGTCGAGGTTCGGCACGGCGGCCATCGCGCCCTTGATCGCGGCGATCAGCAGGTCGTCCGGGCGGGTCTTGTTGAACATGCCGCGCGGCGCCTTGCCGATCGGGGTGCGGGTCGCTGCGACGATGTATGCGTCTTGAAGTTGTTTGCTCATGTCAGTAGTCCTTATTATCCGAGGCTTAGTTGCGGACCGCTCAGTTGCGAACCGGTTTCCCGGTCTGCATCATGCCCATGATGCGTTCCTGGGTCTTCGGATTGTTCAGCAGCGAGATGAAGGCCTTGCGCTCCATGTCCAGCAGCCACTGTTCGGAAACATAGCTGCCCTGGTCGATATCGCCACCGGTCACGATCTCGGCGATGGTGTCGCCCAGGTGGTAGTCGTAGGCCGAGATGAAGCCGCCGTCGCGCATGTTGACCAGCTGGCCGCGGATGGTCGCCCAGCCGTAGCGGCCGGTCACCGGGACCGGACGGCGCAGCGGCGCGCGGTAGCCGGCGTCGAACATCGCACGCGCGGTGACCTTCGCCACGTGCAGCAGCTCGTACGGGTTGAACACGATGACGTCGTCTTCCTTCAGGTAGCCCATCGCCCTGGCTTCCAGCGCCGATTTCGATACCTGCGCGGTGGCCGCGTTGGTGAAGCCGGTCTTCAGGAATTGCAGGATGTCGTTGCCCTTGGCTTCGTTCGCCGCGCGCAGCGCCGCTTCCTTCAGGCCGCCGCCGGCCGGCACCAGGCCGACGCCGACTTCGACCAGGCCGATGTAGGACTCGATCGAGGCCACGCGCTTCGATGCGTGCAGCGCCAGTTCGCAGCCGCCACCCAGGGCCAGGCCCGCCACGGCAGCCACCACCGGGATGGTCGAGTACTTCATCTGCATGAAGGTGTCCTGCAGCTCGCGCACGATCGGTTCCATCGCTTTCGCGCCGCCGGTCATGAAGGCCGGCAGGGCCGATTGCAGGTCGGCGCCGGCCGAGAACGCGCCGCCTTCGGCCGCGTCGGTATTCCAGATCACCAGGCCCTTGTAGCCCTTCGCGGCTTCTTCCATGCCGCGCTTGAGGCCCTTGATGACGCCATCGCCGATCACGTGCATCTTGGTCTTCAGCGAGATCACCAGCACCTCGTCGTCCGAATGCCACAGGCGCACCGATTCGTCCTCGAACACGGTGGTGCCGGCGGTCTTCGGATCGGCGTTGGTGCTGCCGACGACCGGTGCGCGGAACTGCTGGCGCTGGTACACCGGCAGGTCGGACAGCGGCACGTAGGCGTTCCTGGTCACCGAGTACGAACCCTCGGCGGTGTGCACGCCCTTCTCGGCGACCGGACCTTCGAATACCCAGGCCGGGAGCGGTGCATCGGTCAGCGCCTTGCCGGCCTCGATGTCTTCCTTGACCCACTGCGCGAT
>JAKOOD010000211.1 GCA_022701635.1 Burkholderiaceae bacterium
GTGGAAGAACGCCATGTGCGTGAACCAGGCATCTTCCCAGCCGTGGCAGTTCGGATGGACTTCGGGCAGGATGCGCGGCCGGCCGTTGCCGCGCGAATCGGGCCGGCCGATCGAGATGTCGTGGAACCACACTTCGACCTCGCCGAACCAGCGTCCGACATCGCCGACCACCTCGGGAATGTCCTGGGTGCCGAAGGCGACGTCGCACACGCTATTGGTGCCGGCCGCATCCCAGCGGTTCTCGAACCAGCGCGCGTGCAGGCGGTCGAGGTGGTGCACGTCGAGCAGGAAGGATTCGTTGGCCGGCGGCGCCGCGGTGCGGCAGTACGGGTAGTACCTGGAGAAGAAGAACTGCAGCGTGGCGCAGCCGTCCGGACGCAGGATGCGCACGACGTCGTCGAGGATGGCGGCGCGGGTATCGTGCACGCAGATGTGCTGCAACGAGATCGTGCAGTAGGCGAAATCGTAGCTGGAGGACGGCGCGCCGCCGCAATCGGTGCCGCCACTGAGGAAGATTTCCGAACCGGGCGTGCGGGAGCGCGCCGCGCGCACCATTTTCTCGGAGATGTCGGCGCCGTCGACCTGGCGCAGCAGGCGCGCCATGCGCCGGATCATGCGCCCTTCTCCGCAGCCGATCTCGAAGCCGCGCGCGCGTGCGGGATCGGCCAGCACCGGCTTGCGGATGTCGCCGTAGCGGTGCAGCAGGTGGGTCTCGTATGGAAAATTCTCGTGATAGTCGTAATTGCCGACGAGGTCCTCGACCGTCTGGGAGGGTTCGTCGTAAAACAGTTTCTGCATGCTCGCATACTGTTTCAGGTAATCGCTCATTGCCTTTCCTCCACATCAAACATCGCAAGCATCGCAAGCATCGGGGCGCACATGAGTCAGAGCGCCGGGCTGCTGGACGGTTGCAGCGGAATCGAGCCGGATTGCGCAAGATCAGTCGGCGCTGCCGAGGCTCCCGGACAATCTGCGCTTCAGCCACCCTGCCTGCATATCATGTTCCTGACTGAACGCAACCTCGGCCTGCGCAGCGGCAGCCCGGCATTGAGCGACCTCGGCCGCGCCATCCGGCTGCTGCACGTGATCGCCTTCATGGCCGCCGGCGACCTGCGCGCGCGCTACCGCAGGAGCGTGCTGGGCCCGTTCTGGATGACGCTCGGCACCGCCGCCGGCACCCTCGGCCTGGGCCTGGTGTGGAGCGAGCTGCTGCGCATCGACCGGGCCAGCTTCGTGCCCTCGCTCACCGCCGGGCTGATCATGTGGCAGCTGCTCAGCGGCTGCATCGGCGAAGCCACCACCACCTACTGGCGCCAGAGCGCGATCCTGCGCAACCTCAGCGTCCCGCTGTCGATGCCGCCGATCCAGATGGTGCTCAAGCACCTGATCAATTTCCTGCACAACTTGCCGGTGCTGGTCGCCGTGCTCCTGATCTTCCGGCTGCCGCTCACCTGGGCCACGCTGCTGGCCGTGCCCTGCCTGGCGCTGGTGGCGGTCAACCTGCTCTGGATCAGCCTGCTGCTGTCGATGCTGGGGGCGCGCTTCCGCGACCTCGAATACGTGGTCAATGCGGCCATGCCGCTGCTGATGTTCCTCAGCCCCGTGTTCTATCGGCCCAGCTACCTGCCCTTCAACGGCCATGTCATCTGGTTCAACCCGCTGAGCCACCTGATCGAGATCGTGCGCTATCCGCTGCTGGGCACGGCGCCGCCCGGCTTCGTGGTGCTGACCACCTGCCTGCTGGCGCTGGCGGGCTGGCTGTTCACGCTGTGGCTGTTCAATGCCAAGCGCGACCGCATCGCCTACTGGCTGTGAGCGGATCGCGCCATGGCCCTGCTCGAATTCCACGATGTGACCGTGCAATACCCGGTCTACGACGTGCGCGCCAAGTCGCTGCGCTCGCGTCTGGTGAGCATTTCCACCGGCGGGCGCATCGAGCGCGAAGCGGCGGGCGTGCAGATCGTCACCGCGCTGCGCGACGTCAGCTTCACGCTGCGCGACGGCGACGCGGTCGGCCTGGTCGGCCACAACGGTGCCGGCAAGAGCACCCTGCTGCGCACCATGGCCGGTGTCTACCAGCCGGCCTGGGGCAGCGTGCGGCGCAGCGGCCGCATCGCCACCGTGTTCGAACTCGGCGCCGGCATGGACGGCGAACTGAGCGGCTACGAAAACATCCAGCGCATGGGCCTGCTGATGGGCATCGACCAGAGCGAGATCCGCGCGCGCATGGACGACATCGAGGCCTTCACCCAGCTCGGTCCCTTCCTCGGCCTGCCGGTGCGCACCTATTCGGCCGGCATGGCGACGCGCCTGATGTTCGCGGTGGCGACATCGAGCCGGCCCGACATCCTGCTGGTGGACGAGGTCTTCGGCGCCGGCGACGCCGAATTCCAGGAAAAGGCAGCGCAGCGTATGGCATCCCTGATTTCCACCGTCAGCATCTTCGTGTTCGCCTCGCACGACAGCGCCGCCCTGAAACGCTACTGCAGCCGCTTCCTGCGCCTCGAACATGGCCAGGTCACGGAAATCGATGCGTCCGCGCTTTGATCGAGCACGATAGATGTGGATCAGCAAAGCACCAGTTTGCGCAGGCTATGCTGGGCGCATGAAACGACTGATCATCGACCTCGACGACACCATCGCGCTGACGGCCCCCGCTGACGTGGTCACGCCCGGCGCGGCGACGCCCGGAGCAGCGGCGCCCGACACGGCATCGTCCGCGCCGGCGCCGGCCCGTTATGCGCACGCGCTGCCCAACCTGGCGCTGATCGCGCGCCTGCGCGAATACCGCGCCAACGGCTTCGACATCGTCATCAGCACCAGCCGCAACATGCGCACCTTCGACGGCAACATCGGCAAGATCAACGCGCACACGCTGCCGGCCATCCTCGACTGGCTCGACCGCCACGACGTTCCCTTCGACGAAATCCACGTCGGCAAACCGTGGTGCGGCCTGGAAGGCTTCTACGTGGACGACAAGTCGATCCGGCCATCGGAATTCCTGCGCTATTCGCTGCCGGCCATCCACGCCCTGCTTGCCGCCGAAAAGGCCGGTGCCTGAATGCTGCTCATCACCTCGGGCGCCTACGTCGAAAGCGAACTCGCGGCGGAGTTCGGGCGCATCCCGCCTGCCTTCCTGCCGGTCGGGAACCGCCGCCTGTACACCTACCAGATCGGCCAGTTCGGCCGCCTGCACGAGCGCGTCTGCCTGACGGTGCCGGACGACTTCCGCCTCGACGAAGCCGACACGCTGTGGCTGCGCGAGCACCGCGTCGACGTGCTGCGCACCACGCCGGGCGCGGCGCTGGGCGCCGCCGTGCGCGAATTCCTCGAGGTTGGCCGCCTGACCGGCGCCGCCGGTCCGCTCGACATCCTGTACGGCGACACCCTGATCACCGATCCGCTGCGCGAAGGGAGCGACTGGCTGGCGGTCGGCCACACCGACGAATACTACGACTGGTACCAGGAAGCGCCGTCCAGCGGCCAGCCGGGCGGCACCTGGACCGGGCTGTTCTCGTTTGCCGACGCCGGCCTGCTGCGCGCCCAGCTCGAGACGACCGACGACTTCATCGCCGCCGTGCGCGCCTACGACCGCGCCGTCGGCGGCCTGGCGCACTGGACGGTGTCGCGCTGGCTCGACTTCGGCCACGTGCACACCTATTTCGATTCCAAGCGCATCATCACCACCCAGCGCCATTTCAACCAGCTGCGGGTGGCCGACGGCGTGGTCACCAAGTCCGGCAGCGACAGCGCCAAGATCATGGCCGAAGCGAGCTGGTTCGAGCAGGCGCCGGCGCAAATCAAGCCCTACCTGGCGCCCTACATCTGCCGCACCACGGCGGACGACAGCAATGGCCGCGGTGGCCCTGCTGTCTGCGCCTACCAGCTCGAATACCTGCACCTGGCCGCGCTGAACGAGCTGTACGTGTTCGGCCGCCTGCCGGAGCGCGTCTGGCACCGCATCTTCCGCGCCTGCGACGCCTACCTGCGCACGGCCGGCAGCCTGGCGGCCGCGCCGCCAGAGACGGCCACCCGACTCGACCCTGCCCATCTCGACCCTGCCCGGCTGAACGACGATATCTTGCGCCAGACCTGGGTCGACAAGACCGTACAGCGCCTGCAGGCCTATGCCGGCCAGGCCGGCGTCGACCTGGACGCGCCCTGGACCCTGAACGGATGCCCGGCACCGTCGCTGCGCGAGATCGCGGCACACGCCGGCACGGCCCTGCTGGCCGCGGCGCCGGTGCCGGCCTTCCTGCATGGGGACTTTTGCTTCAGCAATATCCTGTTCGACTTCCGCGCCGGCCGCGTCAAGATGGTCGACCCGCGCGGTACCGATGCCCTCGGCCGTCCGGCCCGCTTCGGCGACCTGCGCTACGACCTCGGCAAGCTGGCGCATTCGGTGCTGGGTCTGTACGACTTCATCGTCGCCGGCTTCTATCTGCTGCGGGCCGAGGGCCAGGCCCTGCAGTTCCGCGTGCTGTCCGAACGCTGCCTGGCGGTGCAGCGCCTGTTCGCCGCGACGTCCTTTGCCGGGCGCCGGCCCGCGCAGTGGCAGTGCCATCCGGCGATGGTGCTGCTGTTCCTGTCGATGCTTCCCCTGCATGCGGACGACCCGCGGCGCCAGCAGGCGCTGATGGCGAACGGCATCAGGCTTTACCTGGAATGGAAATCCGATGATCGTCATCCCGATGGCGGGCCAGAGCCGGCGCTTCCGTGAAGCCGGCTATGACCGTCCCAAGTACGAACTGCCGCTGCAGGGCGAGTCGCTGTTCGCCTGCTGCATGCGCTCGTTCGAACGTTATTTCGATAGCGAACGCTTCCTGTTCGTGGCGCGCGCCGGCTGCGGCGCCGAAGCGTTCATCGGCGCCGAGTGCGAACGCCTGGGCATCACCGACCGCCGCGTCGTCACGCTGGCCGCGCCCACGCG
>JAKOOD010000639.1 GCA_022701635.1 Burkholderiaceae bacterium
GAACGGCTGGCCGACCGAGTACTTGTATGCCATGGCGACCAGGGTCGGCAGCTTGGCGATCAGGCGGATGGCCGAGATTTCGCGCTGCTTGGCATCGTTGATGTCGAGCGAGTCGTGGTAGAACGACGCCAGCGCGCCGACGGTACCCACCAGCACCGACATCGGGTGCGCGTCGCGGCGGAAGCCGCGGAAGAAGAACTGCATCTGCTCGTGGATCATCGTGTGCTTGGTCACGGTGTCGCTGAACGTTTCCTTCTGTTCGGCGTTCGGCAGCTCGCCGTTCAGCAGCAGGAAGCAGGTTTCCAGGAAGTCGCAGTTCACGGCCAGCTGCTCGATCGGGTAGCCGCGGTACAGCAGCTCGCCCTTGTCACCGTCGATGTAGGTGATCGCCGACTGGCAGGCAGCGGTCGACATGAAGCCCGGGTCGTAGGTGAACTCGCCGGTCTGGCCGTACAGCTTGCGGATATCGATGACGTCCGGGCCGATCGTGCCTTTGTAGATCGGCATGTCGATCGACTTGCTGCCGTCCGAGAACGACAGGGTGGCTTTGGTATCAGAGATGTTCATGTCACTTCCTTCTTTGGGTTAGTTTCGCTTACGCTTGCCGCAGGCGCGCCACCAGGGCATGCACGTGCGGCAGGTCGACCTCGCCTTCGGGCTCGGCGCGGCCCAGCAGCAGGTCCATCAGCGGATTGTCCGCCAGGTCCAGCAAACGGGTCAGTGCATCGACTTCCTCGTCCGTCAATTGTTCTTCATGCGCGTCCAGGAAGCGCGTGAGGATGAGGTCGTTTTCCAACAGGCCACGGCGTGCACGCCAGCGCAGGCGGGCGCGGTTGGCGGGGTCGGATTGATGCGCGTTTTGGGGCAGAGTCACACGAGAGTCCGTTGTTCGGTCAACACTATACTCCGGCTGCCCGGTATGGACAGTACGGTAGTTCTACTGTATTTATTAGCAACAATTTAGGCGCGATATCTCCCGGAATATACCTGTTCCCGGGAGATCACGTCTTTTCGTAGGGTGGGCACGCCGTGCCCACGCGGAAGGAGGCACGACGCCGACGTCACGCGTGGGCTCGGGGAGCCCACCCTACGCGCTTCGAGGCAGACGTCCGTGGCGCGGACATCCGTCTCGGGTGCCGTTCAAATCGCGCGGCGTACCAGCAATTCCTTGATCTTGCCGATCGCCTTGTTCGGATTCAGGCCCTTCGGGCACACGTCCGTGCAATTCATGATCGAGTGGCAGCGGAACAGGCGGTATGGGTCTTCCAGGTTGTCCAGACGCTCGTTGGTCGCTTCGTCGCGCGAGTCGGCGATGAAGCGGTAGGCTTGCAGCAGGCCGGCCGGACCGACGAACTTGTCCGGGTTCCACCAGAACGACGGGCACGAGGTCGAGCAGCAGGCGCACAGGATGCACTCGTACACGCCGTCCAGCTCTTCGCGCTCGGCCGGCGACTGCAGGCGTTCCTTCTCCGGCGGGATCGACTCGTTGATCAGGAACGGCTTGATCGAGTGGTACTGCTTGAAGAAGTTGGTCATGTCGACGATCAGGTCGCGCACGACTGGCAGGCCCGGCAGCGGACGCAGCACGATCGGCTGCTTCAGCTCGTTCAGGTTGGTGGTGCAGGCCAGGCCGTTCTTGCCGTTGATGTTCATTGCGTCCGAACCGCACACGCCTTCGCGGCAGGAGCGGCGCAGGGCCAGCGAGTCGTCGACGTCGGACTTGATGCGCTGCAGGGCATCCAGCAGCATCTTGTCGGTGTCTTTCAGCTCGACGGTAATGTCTTGCATGTAAGGCTTCTGATCCTTGTCCGGATCGTAGCGGTAGATCTTCAGTTGGACTGTGCGTGCCATGTTTTACCTAAAAATTCGTTATCAATCGTGGATCAGAACGTGCGTGGCTTCGGTTTGAAGGTGTCGACCGTCAGCGGCTTGGTGACCACCGGCTTGTAGTCGAGACGGTTGCCTTCGGAGAAGAACAGCGTGTGCTTCATCCAGTTGTCGTCGTCGCGCTTTTCGTAGTCGCTGTGGGCGTGGGCGCCGCGCGATTCCTTGCGGGCCGCGGCCGAGACGACGGTCGCCTTGGCGACTTCGATCAGGTTGTCCAGTTCGATCGCTTCGATGCGGGCGGTGTTGAACACGCGCGACTTGTCCTTGAACGAGATGTGCTTGCGGCGCTCGTCCAGCTTCATGATTTCCTGGACGCCTTCGTCCATCAGGGCCTGGGTGCGGAACACGCCGCAGTGCTTCTGCATGGTGGCGCGGATGTCGTTGGCCACGTCCTGCACCTTCTCGCCGCCGGTCGAGGTCTCGAGCGCGTTCAGGCGGCCCAGCGCGTAGTCGGCGAAGTCCTTCGGCAGCGCGCGGTTGCCCTGCGCCTTCAGGTTCTGGCCGACGATGTGGTTGCCGGCCGCGCGGCCGAACACCACCAGGTCGAGCAGCGAGTTGGTGCCCAGGCGGTTGGCGCCGTGCACCGACACGCACGAGCATTCGCCGATCGCGTACAGGCCGTTGACGATCTTCTGGCCGCCGGTGCCGTCAGGCGCGACCACCTGACCGTGGATGTTGGTCGGGATGCCGCCCATCTGGTAGTGGATGGTCGGGACAACCGGGATCGGTTCCTTGGTCGCGTCGACGTTGGCGAACTTGTGGCCGATTTCCAGGATCGACGGCAGGCGCTTGCGGATGGTGTCCGCACCGATGTGGCGCAGGTCCAGCAGCACGTGGTCCTTGTTCGGGCCGACGCCGCGGCCTTCCTTGATTTCCTGGTCCATCGAGCGCGACACGAAGTCGCGCGGCGCCAGGTCCTTCAGGGTCGGCGCATAGCGCTCCATGAAGCGTTCGCCGTTCGAGTTGATCAGGATGCCGCCCTCGCCGCGCACACCCTCGGTGATCAGGACGCCCGCGCCGGCCACGCCGGTCGGGTGGAATTGCCAGAATTCCATGTCCTGCAGCGGCAGGCCGGCGCGTGCCGCCATGCCCAGGCCGTCGCCGGTGTTGATGAAGGCGTTGGTCGACGCGGCGAAGATACGGCCGGCGCCGCCGGTGGCGAACACGGTCGTCTTGGCTTGCAGCATCATGACGTCGCCGGTTTCCATTTCCAGCGCGATCACGCCGAGTACGTCGCCGTCGGCGTTGCGGACCAGGTCGAGTGCCTGCCATTCGACGAAGAAGTGGGTGCGCGAGCGGACATTACGCTGGTACAGGGTGTGCAACAGTGCGTGGCCAGTACGGTCGGCGGCGGCGCAGGCGCGCTGCACCGGCTTTTCGCCGAAGTTGGCGGTGTGGCCGCCGAACGGACGCTGGTAGATCGTGCCGTCCGGGTTACGGTCGAACGGCATGCCGAAGTGTTCCAGCTCGTACACGACCTTCGGGGCTTCGCGGCACATGAATTCGATCGCGTCCTGGTCGCCGAGGTAGTCGGAACCCTTGACGGTGTCGAACATGTGCCAGTACCAGTCGTCTTCGCTCATGTTGCCCAGCGATGCGCCGATGCCGCCCTGTGCCGCGACCGTGTGCGAACGGGTCGGGAACACTTTCGACAGCACGGCCACGTTCAGGCCGGCTTCCGACAGTTGCAGTGCGGCGCGCAGGCCGGAACCGCCGGCGCCGACGATGACGACGTCGAAGTGACGGGTAGGAATTGCAGAATTGAATGCTGCCACGATTACACGCTCCAGAGAATTTGCACAGTCCATGCGGCGCAGGCGAGCAGCCACAAGATGGTCAGGGACTGCAGGGTCAGGCGCAGGCCGACCGGTTTGATGTAGTCCATCCAGATGTCACGGATACCGACCCACACGTGGTAGAACATGCCGAAGAAGGTCACCATGGTGAACAGCTTGAACCATTGGCGCGAGAACAGCCCGGCCCAGCCTTCATAGGTGAAATTCTGGCCGCTCAGGAAGGAAACCAGCAGGACGATGGTGAAGACCGCCATCAGGATCGCGGTCAGGCGCTGGGCCAGCCAGTCGCGCATGCCGTAGTGGGCGCCGACGACGAGGCGGCGCTGGCCGATATTCTTTTTGGTATCAAAGCCTTGCATGATTAGAACACTCCGAACAGTTTCAGGGCCACCAGCAGGGTCAGGACCAGGCTGATGGTCAGCACCCAGCGTGCGGTTTTCTGCGAATCGTCCTTGTCCAGGGCGATGTGGTTATCCATGAACAGGTGGCGGATGCCAGCGGTAAAGTGGTGCAGGTAAGCCCAGGACAGGCCGAGGATGACGATCTTGGTCAGCGGGTGGCTGACCACACCGGCGAAGTGCTTGAAGGTGCCTTCCGACAGCAGGCTCTGCTGGAAGAGGTACAGCAGGAACGGCAGGAACAGGAACATGCCGGCGCCGCTGACGCGGTGCAGAATCGACACGAGCGCCGACGGCGGCTGTTTGTAGTACCCGCGGTACGTGATATCGCCAAAGTCGACATTACGGATAACGGGCCGGCCCTTTTTCTGAGCCTCTCTCACGGCTTCGGACATTGCAACACCTCCATTAATACTGACAAATTTATCGAACCCAGTGTACTTTGATTTTGTGACCTGCTCAGCACTGTTTCCAGCATCTGGTGGGAACGTCGACCGGGCCTTTCCAACGCTTTCCCAAAACCAAGGCATTGTAATCGCTACCAGCGATAAGTGCACCAGCATAGAGCTAGCGCAAAAAACATTCAGGACAATTCGTTCTGGTAATGATGCTGCGCAGTCAAATACAATCCACGCCGCAACTCTACCGCCTTGTCTCCATAGGTAAACGATACCCGGTCCACGCACAGCAGCGGCGTCCCCGGCGTTACTTTCAGCAATTCCGCATTCGTCTCGTCGGCCGCCACCGCACGGATCTTTTCGCTCGCGCGGATCATGCGGGTGCCGAATTCCGACTCGAACAGGCCGTACATCGGCCCCTTGTACTCGGCCAGGCGCTCCATCGTCAGGCCCTTGAACAGCTGGCCCGGCAGCCACAGCTCTTCCAGGATGGTGGGCGCGCCGCCGAAGGACAGCAGGCGCTTCACGTAGACGACCGCATCGCCCGACTTCAGGTCGAGCAGGCGCGCCACCTCGGCGGCCGCGCGCACGCGCTTGACCTCGATATACTGGTGATCGGCCTGGTGCGGCACGCCCTCGTCCGGCATCAGCTTCAGGAAGCGGAAATGGGCGCGCGCTTCGTGGTGGGAAGCGACGAAGGTGCCCTTGCCCTGGCGCCGCACCACCAGGTTCTCGGCCGCCAGTTCGTCGATCGCCTTGCGCACGGTACCCTGGCTGACCTTGTAGCGGCCGGCCAGCTCGACTTCACTGGGGATGAGTTCGCCCGGTTTCCACTCGCCCGACTGCAGGCTCTGCGTGATGAGAGCCTTGATCTGCTGGTAGAGCGGGGAGAAGGTCGGCGACGGTACGGGTGCCTGGGCCGTTCCGGGAGCAGCGTTGCCAGCGCCGGTGGATGGCGTGCCATTGCTGTTCGGATTGGACGATGCTTGGTTCATAGAGAGAGATTTTTTCACAAATCACCTGCCCCGTCCAGTGCGAACACGGCAAAGTTATGTGTCTTATATAAGACATATGATATGAATTGACAGATGGAATAGCAGAGGAATACACTCCCGGTCGACCGGGTGTGGGCGCCCCCTGTTGGCAAGGCGCCGCATACCTGATTCTTTGGAAACCGCTTTTGGTATCATTGCAGTTTTCGTGAACCTGCAACGTTGACCCTGAGTACTCAACAGTACCTTTTCCCACTTTTGGAGATTCATCATGGCTAAAACCCCAATGCGCGTCGCCGTGACCGGCGCGGCCGGCCAGATCGGCTATTCCCTGCTGTTCCGCATCGCCAACGGCGACATGCTGGGCAAAGACCAGCCGGTCATTCTGCAGCTGCTCGAAATCGACAATGAGAAAGCCCAGAAGGCCCTGAAGGGCGTCATGATGGAAATCGACGACTGCGCGTTCCCGCTGCTGGCCGGCATGACCGCCCACAGCGACCCGATGGAAGCGTTCAAGGACGCCGATGTCGCCCTGCTGGTCGGCGCCCGTCCGCGCGGTCCGGGCATGGAGCGCAAGGACCTGCTGGAAGCCAACGCCCAGATCTTCACCGTGCAGGGCAAGGCGCTGGACGCCGTCGCTTCGCGCGACGTGAAAGTCCTGGTGGTCGGCAACCCGGCCAACACCAACGCCTACATCGCCAAGGAATCGGCCCCGAACCTGCCGGCCAAGAACTTCACCGCCATGCTGCGCCTGGACCACAACCGCGCCCTGTCGCAAGTCGCGGCCAAGACCGGCAAGGCCATCGCCGACATCGAGAAGATGGTCGTCTGGGGCAACCACTCGCCGACCATGTACGCCGACTACCGCTTCGCCACCGCCGGCGGCGAGTCGATCAAGGACCTGATCAACGACCAGGAATGGAACGCCAACACCTTCCTGCCGACCGTGGGCAAGCGCGGCGCCGCCATCATCGAAGCGCGTGGCGCCTCGTCGGCAGCCTCGGCCGCCAACGCAGCGATCGACCACGTGCGTGACTGGGTGCTGGGCACCAACGGCAAGTGGACCACCATGGGCATCCCGTCGGACGGTTCGTACGGCATCCCGGAAGGCATCGTGTTCGGCTTCCCGGTGACCACCGAGAACGGCGAGTACAAGATCGTCCAGGGCCTGGAAATCGATGAGTTCTCGCAAGATCGCATCAACAACACCCTAAAAGAACTGACCGAAGAGCGCGCCGGCGTGGCGCATCTGCTGGGCCAGTAAGAACCCCCGTCGTTCCCGGCATTGCCGGGAACGACTCCCCGCGTAGGCGGGGACCCAAGTTCTGTATGCGTTTCGACTGCGCTTGCAAACTTGGGTTCCCGCCTTCGCGGGAACGACGTTATATGAGCAATCAGTCATGCATCCTTCCGAGGTTTTATTCCAGGGTAAACGCCAGCCAGCGCTGCTCCCCGCCTGCGACCACTACGCCGGCAGCGAGAAGCTGATGCGCAAATCGATGGCCCTGCAACAAGAGCTCGGGCCC
>JAKOOD010000677.1 GCA_022701635.1 Burkholderiaceae bacterium
GCGTAGGCCATGCCGCGGGTATCGAACACACCGTCGTGGTTGACGATGCACTTGAAGCCGTCGGACCAGTTGCCCTCGATCCAGTTCATCATGTAGCCGCCGTAGGACGCGCCCAGCGCGCAGGCGCGCGAGCGGTCCAGCCATGGATACTTGGCCACCGCCGCGGCCAGGCCCTTCTGCAGGTCTTCGAGCGGCTTGCCGCCCCAGTCGCCGCTGATGGCGTCGGTGAACTTCTGGCCGTAGCCGGTCGAGCCGTGGAAGTCGATGAACACCGCGGCATAGCCGGCGCCGGCATAGGTTTGCGGATTCCAGCGGTAGCTCCAGCCGTTGCCGAAGCTGCCCTGCGGGCCGCCGTGCACCAGGAAGGCGACCGGATATTTTTTACCGGCTTCATAGTTCCACGGCTTCATCACGTAGCCATGGACGGTATCGCCGTTCGCGCCCTTGAACGAGAACTGCTCGGCCTCTCCCCAGCGCACGTCGGCCAGGCGCTCGGTGTTCAGTGAGGTCAGCTGGGTTGGCTTAGCGGCGGCGCCGAGCTTCATCGAGAACAATTGTGCACCGGCCGACAAGTTGGCCTGGGTGTAGGCGAGGGTGTCACCGCGCAGGTCGAAGGCGCCGATCGAACCCTGGCCGGTCAGCGGCGTGACCTTGCCGCTGGCGGCGTCGATGCTGAACAGGCGGTGCTGGCCGATGTCCTCGGCGTCCACCACCAGCGACTTGCCGTCCTGCGCCCATTGCAGCGTACCCGGCGAGCGGTCCCAGTCGGCCGCCAGGTTGCGCTTCTTGCCGCTGGCGACGTCGAGCAGCACGATCTGGTAGCGGTCGGCTTCGAAGCCCGGGCGGGCCATCGCCAGGTAGGCCAGGGTGCGGCCGTCCGGGGCGAACACGCCCTTGGTGTCCCAGGCCGGATTGTCGGCGGTGAGGTTGCGCGGCGCCTGGCCGCCGGCGGCCGGAACCGTGTACAGGTCGAAGTTGGTCGACCAGGCTTCGGTCTTGCCGGCGATGCGCACCGAAAACACGACGTTCTTGCCGTCCGGGCTGAAGCGGAATTCCTCGCGGTCGCCAAACGGTTTCGAGGGCACGTCGCCATCCAGCGCGCCGGACAGGGAGACCGCCGTGGCGGCAGCGCCGGCCTTGCCGGATCGATCCAGCGGCACCGAGTACAGCACGGCATTGCGGCCGTCGGCCCAGGTGTCCCAGTGGCGCACGAACAGGCGGTCGTACACTTTCCCGGTCGATTTGTCCTTCTCGCGCGCGTCCATGCGCGCCTTGGTGCAGGCCAGGTCGGCGCAATTGCGGAACACCGCCATGCTCAGCGCCAGGCGGTCGCCGCTGGGCGAAACGCGGAAGGCGTCGACGTCGAGCGGCAGGTCGGTCACCTTGGTCGCGGCGCCACCGTTGGCGCCGGTGTTGGCAGCAATGCGCCATACCTGCGACGAACCGGACCGGCTCGAGAGGAAATAGATCGCGTCGCCCGCGGCCGACCATTCCGGATCGGTGCTGCTGGCGGCATCCGCCGTCAGCCGCTGCGGCGCCGCGCCCGGCGTGCGCAGGTCGGCCATGTATAAATCGGTGTGGCTCTTGTTCTTGGCCAGGTCGGTGCTGCGCACCGTGTAGACGATGCGCGAACCGTCCGGCGACACGGCCGGGGCGCCGACGCGCTCCATCGCGACCAGGTCTTCGACCGTGAAGCCGCGGGGTGCGGCGGTGGCGGTGGCTGCAACGACAAAAGTTGCCGCGGCCAATGCTGGCAAATGGTATGTCATGCCTGCTTCATCCTATCTGCTGATGTGGAAAGGGAGCAATTTACCACGCAGAAAGGGAGGAGGGCAGGGCTGAAATGAACAGGCGCGCCGCAAGGGCGCGCCTGGTGTCATGACCGCCCTCCCAGCTACCGTATCGAACCGGCAGCCGGGAGGTCGATCAGAACTCTTCCCAATCGCTTTCGCCGGCCGGGACGGCGGCTTTTACGGGTTTCGAAGCGCCGCCGCCGGCGCTGGACGCCGCCTGCGGCTTGGCCAGCACCGGCCGGCGCTGCGCTGGGGCCGCCGGCTTGGCCACCGCTGCCGGGGTCTTCGCAGCCACCTTCGGCGTGGCCACCGGCTCGACCCGGCCTTGCACGCCATTAATGCGGAACACGCTCACCAGATCGGACAGCTTGCCGGCCTGCTCCTGCAGCGCCTCGGAAGCGGCCGCCGCTTCCTCGACCAGGCTGGCGTTCTGCTGGGTGACGTTGTCCATCTGGCTGATCGCCTGGTTGATCTGCTCGATGCCGGCGGTCTGTTCCTGGCTGGCGGCGGTGATCTCGGACATGATGTCGGCCACGCGCTGGATGCTGCCGACCACCTCGTGCATGGTGCTGCCGGCCTGGTCGACCAGCTTGCTGCCGCTCTCGACCTTGTCGACCGAATCGTCGATCAGTGCCTTGATTTCCTTGGCCGCCGCCGCCGAACGCTGGGCCAGCGTGCGCACCTCGCCGGCGACGACCGCGAAACCGCGGCCCTGTTCGCCGGCACGGGCCGCTTCCACGGCGGCATTCAGCGCCAGGATATTGGTCTGGAAAGCGATGCCGTCGATCACCGAGATGATCTCGACCACCTTCGAGGACGAGGTCTTGATCGACCCCATGGTCTCGACCACCTGCGCCACCACCTCGCCACCCTTGCCGGCGACCGACGACGCGGTCATGGCCAGCGCATTCGCCTGGCGGGCGTTGTCGGCGTTCTGCTTCACGGTCGAGGTCAGTTCTTCCATCGACGACGCGGTTTCTTCCAGCGAACTCGCCTGTTCCTCGGTGCGCGAGGACAGGTCGAGGTTGCCGGACGCGATCTGGCTCGAGGCCGAACCGATCGCATCGGTACCGCCGCGCACCTGGGCCACGATGGTGGCCAGCCTGTCGCGCATGGTCTGCATCGCGAACAGCAGGCTGCCGGTGTCGCCGCTACGCAGGTCGACCGGGGTCGAGAGATCGCCGGCGGCGATGCGGCTGGCCACTTCCGCGGCGTAGGCCGGTTCGCCGCCCAGCTGGCGCGTCAGGCTGCGGGTGATCAGGATGCCGAGGGCGACGCCGGCGCCGAGCGAGAGCAGCACCAGCACCAGCATCGTGCTGCGGCCGCGTACATAGGCCTCCTTGTTTTCCTGGTTGGCCTGGCGTGCCAGTTCTTCCTTGGCCTTGGTCAGCTGGTCCATCTTGTTATCGATGACGGTGGAGCGCGGCATGAAGGTGCCGAACATGTAAGCGACGGAATCGCGTTGTTCCTGCAGCGGTTCGGCCTTGGTCTTCTTGATCTGCTCCTCGATCACGCTGTCATAGTTGCGCAGCTCGTCGTCGACTTGCGCGAACAGGCGCTTGCCGTCTTCGGTCGTGAACAGCGGACGGGCCTTGTCGAGGTTGTCCAGCACGGCTTTCTTGAATACGGCGACGTTCGCCAGCGAGGTGTCGCGGCGCTCCTGGGTGGCGGCCAGCATGCCGCCGCGCACGGCACGGTTGATATAAACCAGGTTGATGTTAGCTTCTTTCACGTACGACAAACCGAGCAGCTCGTTCTGATACAGGCGCCGGGCGCGGTCGTTCATCTGGTCCATGTTATGGATCCCGATGCCGGCGACGATGACGCCCAGCAGGGCGACGGCGAGGAAACAGAGGATCAGTCGTGTACCAACCTTCAGGTTGCGGAACATGGGGGCATTCTCCAAGCAGGGTAGTGAACTGGACGGGCACAGCGGAAGCCCGGCTGGCAGTCGTCAGTATTGTTGATTCCGTCGAATATTAATTGATTTGAGGAAATATTCTAAGATGCACGCGGCCTGGATGAAGGGATACGACGGGTTTTTACAACAATTTACTTATTAATTGTCAAAAAGTATTTAACAGTAAAATAAGTGTCAGAGTGCAAGGCTGAGCCATACCGCAACCAGCCGTCGTTGCCGGTCGTAGTTCAAGCGCATGAAGCCGTTCAGGGCCGGATCGCGGTACTCCACGACGCGCGCATCGTGCTCGTATGTCTCGTACGGCGTTTTCCAGTCGATGGCCATCCCGCTGTCGTTTGCATCGTGGCGAAAGATGGATTCGACGTCATCGGCGTGTGCCAGCCCGTGCGGATTGATGTATTCCACGACAAAGGTTTCTGGCTGGAGCCAGACATACTTCAGGCGCGACTGGTCGGCCCAGACGAATTCGAGCCGGCGCGCATTATCGTCTGCCTGTCCGGTGACGCTGCCGGTACAGCGTGCGGGTTCACCCTGGCGCGCCGTCAACGCGCGAAGCAGGCCATTGTTCGCACGTAGATCTTTCTCCAGCTTGGCGAGCTGGAACGGCGAACTGCCTGGCGCGGGCTCGCAAAGCGGGGCCTTGTCCATGGCCGCATTCGCTGGAAAGGTGGCAAGCGGCGCCAGAACAAGGCAGGCAATCGCCAGCCAGCCGCGGGTCGATGAAGGCATGGCGGTTCCTGTGGAGTTGAGTTGAGTTGAGTTTGGCTATCCTACAACACAAAACGTGCATGAAATCAAACCAAGCGCCTACTCGGGCGTACACTGGGGATGGTGCGCTGCACAAATCCACTGTTTCATTCGATCGCTGACCTTGAAGGAGCACGACATGATGATGCTGACGACAAACATGAACCCGGCCATGGCTTTTACGTC
>JAKOOD010000687.1 GCA_022701635.1 Burkholderiaceae bacterium
GGGGGTGGCGCGGCCGGCGCGCGGCTGGACTAACCGATGCTGCTGCAGGGCGGGCGTCCCTGGCTGGCGGCCGAGGCCATGTCGGCAAGCAGCTTCTGCACCGTGGCCAGGTCGACCGGCTTGGTCAGGTGGTGGTCGAAGCCGGCGTCGCGCGAGCGCGCGCGGTCGTGTTCCGCGCCCCAGCCGGTGAGCGCGACCAGGCACGGCCGCTCCAGGCCCGCCAGGCGGTGCAGGGCGGCCGCGGTTGCGTAGCCGTCCATGCCGGGCATGCCGATGTCGAGGAACACCACGGCCGGGCGGAAGGCGACGGCGGCTTCGAGCGCCTCCGGGCCGCTGTGGGCGACGTGGGTGGCATAGCCTTCGATGTCGAGGATCATGGCCAGCGTCAGCGCGGCGTCGACGTTGTCGTCCACCACCAGCACGCTCAGCTTGGATGCTGCGGCGTTTGGCTGTGCCGGCGCGGCGGCGCTGCCGCTGCCGCTGCCGCCACCATCGCGCACCTGGCCCGGCGCCAGCGGCAGGCGCACCGTGAAGCGGCTGCCGCTGCCGGCGCCGCCGCTGTGGGCGTCGACGCTGCCGCCATGCATCTGGACCAGTTGGCGCACCAGCGACAGGCCGATGCCGAGGCCGCCCTGGGCGCGTTCGGCGCCGCTGCCGACCTGGCTGAACATGTCGAAGACCGTATCGAGCGCGTGGCCGGGAATGCCGATGCCGGTATCGGTGACGGTGATGACGGCGTCGCCGCCCTCGGCGCCCAGCACCAGCCCGATGCGCCCGCCTGCCGGCGTGTACTTGGCGGCGTTGTTCAGCAGGTTCGAGACCACCTGCGCGATGCGGGTGGCGTCGCCGTCGACCAGCAGGGTGGCGTCGGGCAGGTCGAACACCAGTTCGTGGCGGGCGGCCTCGATCAGCGGCAGGCTGGTCTCGACCGCGCTGGCCAGCACGCCGTTCAGGTCGATGCGTTCCATGCGCAGGTTGAGCTTGCCGCCGCTGATGCGGGCCACGTCCAGCAGGTCGTCGATCAGGTGCACCATGTGGGTCACCTGGCGCTCCATCATTTCGCGCACCCGGACCATGCCGGCCGGCAGGTCGCGGTTCAGGCGCATCACGCCCAGGCCGCTGCGGATCGGTGCCAGCGGATTGCGCAGCTCGTGCGCCAGGGTGGCCAGGAATTCGGTCTTGCGGCGATCGGCCTTGGCCAGGTCGTCGGCGAGGTGGCGCAGCGTCTCTTCGGCGGCCTTGCGTTCGCTGATGTCGCGGAACAGGATGGCGACCTTATCGCTGCCGCTACCGCCGATGCGGGTGATGTACAGGTCGAGCCAGCGGCCGCCGGCGCGCACTTCCTGCTCGAGGCGGCGCGCCTGGCCGGTGCGGGCCACCGCGCCGAGTTCGTCCAGCCACCACGCTTCCGGATCGGCGATCCTGCTGCGCATGGTCTTGCCGACCACGTCGGACACGCCGGTCTGGACGGCGAAGGCGGGATTGGTTTCGAGGTAGGTCCAGTCGACCGCCCGGCCGGCGCCGTCGAATTCGAGTTCGAGGATGGCAAAGGCCTGGTCCATCGATTCGAACAGCTTGCGGTAGCGTTCCTGGCTGGCGCGCAGCGCCTCGGCCGCGCGCTTGCTCTCGGTGGTGTCGAGCACGATCGCGACCACGGCGCGGTGTTCGCCACCGGCGCCGCGCACCGCGTTGACGCTGCTGGTGGTCGACACCAGGGCGCCGTCCTTGCGCCGGTAGTGCTTGTCCATCTGGAAACCTTCGCCGGTAGCCAGCAAGGCGCCCAGCGTCAGCGCCGTCATTTCCACCGAATCGGGTGCCGTGATGTCGAGGATGTTGCGGCCGAGCAGTTCGCTTTCGTCGTAGCCGAGCATGTCGCAAAAGCGCCGGTTGACCAGCGTGATCATGCCGTTGACGTCCATCTCGACCACGCCGGTGGCGGCCTGGCTGACGATCTTCTGGAACCGTTCCCTGCTGTCGTGCAGGCCGATCTCGGCCAGCTTGCGATCGGTCTGGTCGACGCCGTGGCCGAGCAGGCCGGTGATCTTGCCGTCGGCGTCGCGCAGGGCGATGAACACCAGGTCGAGGTAGCGCCGTTCCGGCGACTCGCCGGGGACGCGCTGCAGCGTCACCAGCAGGTCGCTGGCGGCATACGGTTCGCCCGTGGCGTACACGCGGTCCAGCATCGCGATCAGGCCCTGGGTCGCCAGCTCGGGGACGGCCTCGTCGTTGGACAGGCCCAGCAGGGGACGGTCGCCGACCAGTTCGCGGTAGCGGTCGTTGACGAATTCGAACACGTGCTCGGGGCCGCTCAGCACGCACATGAAGGCCGGCGCGCGCATGAACACTTCGCTCATGCGCTGGTGCGTGGCCTGCAGTTCGCGCAGCAGGCGCTCGCGGTCTTCGCGCACCGCGGCCAGCGCGGTGACGTCGGTATGCACGCCGATCCATTCACGCACCGTGCCGGCGGCCGACTGCGCATCGGGAATCGGCACCGCCTTGACGCTCATGTGGCGATAGCCGCCGTCGGCGCGGCGCAGGCGGTGTTCGCCCAGGTAGGGAGCGCCGGACTCGATCGCGCGGCGCCAGGCGGCGGCGGTCATGTCGCGGGCGTCCGGATGCACGGCGTCCAGCCAGCCGAGGCCCCGGGCTTGGGCGAAGTCCTGGCCGGTAAAGGCCGACCAGGCCGGCTGTGCGCTGTCGAATTCGCCGTCGGCGCCCGCCTTCCAGACGATGGCGGCGGTGGCCGCGACCAGCGAATCGTAGCGCGCATCGCTGGCGGCGAGTTCGCTGCGCACGCCGTGCGCCGCCGTCACGTCCTGCGAGACGGTGACGAACCGCACCTGCGCACCCGCGGCGGCGGGCAGGGCGCTGACGCGCACGTCCCACCATTTGGGCGTGCCGCCCAGGGTCGGGCAGGCGGCGCTGAAGCGGGCATTGCCTTCGCGCCTTGCCTGCGCCAGTGCGGCGTCGACAGCGGCATGGGCTTCCTGCGGCCACAGTGCGCGCCACGCGCGGCCCGCCACCTGGGCGGGGTCGGCGATTTCCATGGCGGCGCGCGAACTCCCGTTGATGGCCACGATGCGGCCTTCGCCGTCGAGCAGGTTCATGCAGTCGGGGCTGGATTCGAACAGGTGCTCGCCGAGCATGGCCGCGCAGTCGGTGGGAAGGTTGTTCTTAATCTGGGGCATGGTTGAAGAGGGAGGCGGGCAGGAAGATATTGAACACATCGGGCCTGCGGAATTGTAGCACCAGTGTCCGTTCCTTATCCGTTCGGTATTGCCATGTGGCAGCTTGTTGTTGTTGCGGATATGCGGCGCCGGCGAATGCGGCGGCAGGTGTGGCCGAGGTCGGAATCTGGTAACATTTCGCCCCTCTCACGAAAGGTATTCATGGCCAACGCTTGCGGCGTCGATTTCGGCACTTCCAATTCCACTGTCGGCTGGGTACGCCCCGGCCAGCCGAGCCTGCTTGCGCTCGAGGATGGCAAATCGACCCTGCCCTCGGTCGTGTTCTTCAATGCCGACGAGGATGCGGTGCGTTACGGCCGCGCCGCCCTGGCCGACTACCTGGAAGGCTATGACGGGCGCCTGATGCGCTCGCTGAAAAGCCTGCTCGGCACCAGCCTGATGGACGGCCAGACCGAGGTCGCCGGACGCGCCTTGCCGTTCAAGCAACTGCTGGGCCACTTCATCGGCGAACTGAAGCGCCGCGCCGAGGCGCAGGCCGGCCGTGCATTCCCGAGCGCGGTGTTCGGCCGCCCGGTGCATTTCATCGACGACGATCCCTCGGCCGACCGCCTGGCCGAAGAGACGCTGGCCGAGATCGCGCGCTCGGTGGGTTTCCGCGACATCGGCTTCCAATACGAACCGATCGCCGCCGCCTTCGACTACGAATCGCGCATCGAGCGCGAAGAGCTGGTGCTGATTGCCGACATCGGCGGCGGTACCTCGGACTTTTCGCTGCTGCGCCTCGGCCCGGACCGCGCCGGCCGCGTCGAGCGCCGCGACGACATCCTGGCCACCGGCGGCGTCCACCTCGGCGGCACCGACTTCGACAAATACCTGAGCCTGGCGGCGGTGATGCCGCTGCTGGGCTACGGCAGCACGCTGCTGTCGGGCGCGGCGGTGCCGAACAGTTATTATTTCAACCTGGCTACCTGGCATACGATCAACCAGGCCTACACGCGCAAGAGCGCGGCCCAGCTCGACGAACTGGTGCGCGATGCTGCCGAGCCGGCCAAGCTGAAGCGCTTGCGCGGCCTGATCGAAGACCGCGCCGGGCACTGGCTGGCGATGCAGGTCGAGGCTGCCAAGATCGGGCTGTCGGACACGCCCGAGGTCACCATCGACCTCGACCGCCTGGCGCCGCCGGAACTGCTGCGGGTCGGGCGCAGCGCCTTCATCGACGCCATCGGCGGGCTGACGGACGACATCGGCGCCACCGTGCAGCGCCTGCTGGTCGATGCGGGGGTGGCGCCGGAACGCGTCGATACCGTATTCTTTACCGGCGGCTCGAGCGGCGTCGGCGCCCTGCGCGAGCGCATCGCCGCGATCGTGCCGGATGCGCGCCGGGTCGAAGGCGACCTGTTCGGCAGTATCGGCGCCGGCCTGGCGCTGGATGCCGCGCGCAAGTTTTCCTGATAACGCAAAGGATCTGCAGTGTACCAACGCCCCATCGTCATGCTCGACTTCGAGACCACCGGCCTATCGCCGGAAGCGGGCGACCGCATCACCGAAGTGGCGGCGCTGCGCATCGCCGGCGGCCGCGTGGTCGACCGCTACGTCTCGCTGGTCAATTGCGGCGTGCGCATCCCGCCCTTCATCGTCGAGTACACCGGCATCACCCAGG
>JAKOOD010000700.1 GCA_022701635.1 Burkholderiaceae bacterium
GCCGGCCTCGGCTTCCTGCACAAGGTGGTGATCGACCAGCACTTCTCGGAGCGCCAGCGTCTGTCGCGCCTGCTGTCGATCGTGGCCCAGAATCCGTACTTGCAGGGCATCGGCATCGACGAGGATACCGCGCTGGTAATCGAACGCGGCGTCGGCATCGAAGTGCTGGGCGAAGGCGCGGTCACCGTCGTCGACGGCCGCAGCATGACCACCAACCTGCACGACATCGCCAACCGCGAGACGCCGGAACTGATCGACGTGCGCCTGCACCTGCTGCCGTCGGGCAGCAAGTACCAGCTGCCCAGGGAAGGCGACCAGGAACAGCGCCGCATTCCCCAGCCGCTGCTCGAGTTCTTGGAAAATGTAACGAAACGGAATCCGATCTCATGAGAATCATCGAACAACGCCTCCTGCGCGGCCCCAACCTGTACGCGGCCACCCCTTGCCTGCTGGCCGTCGTCGACGGCGCCGGCGCCGAGCCGCTGCCGGGCCTGGGCGCACGCCTGCTGGCGCTGCTGCCCGGCATGCCGCCCGAAGCCTCTGCGCGCCTGTCCGACTGCAACAGCACGGTCGACGCACTGGAGCCGGTGGTGATGGAGTTGCAGCGCCTGGCCGGGGCGCCGGGCGCCTTCAGCCAGTCGGTGCCAGCGCCCGCCGGCACGGCGCGCATGCGCGTGGCCTGCGGCTACGCCACCGAGCAGGTGGCGAAGGCGGCGCTGGAAACGGCGCGCGCGCTGTTCGCGGCGCTGGCCCGCCATGAAGCGTTCGACCTGGCCGCGGCCGTCGACGACCTGCACGACATCGCCCAGCGCCATGCGATCGGCACCAGCACCGGCGCCGTGATCGCCGCCGCCCACAAGCGCGGCATCCCGAGCCTGCGCCTGACCGAGCACGCCAACCTGTTCCAGCTCGGCTGGGGCAGCCGCCAGAAGCGCCTGCAGGCGACCATCACCGGCGCCACCAACAATATCGCGGTCAGCATCGCCAGCGACAAGCAGCTGACCAAGACCCTGCTCGACCAGGCCGGCTGCCCGGTCCCGGCCGGCGACACCGTCACCTCGCTGGCTCAGGCCCAGCGCGTCGCCAAGCGTATCGGCAGCGTCACCATCAAGCCGCTCGACGGCAACCAGGGCAAGGGCGTGACGACCGCGGTATCGACGCCCGAAGAAGTCGAACGCGCCTTCGCCTTCGCCCAACACTACGGGCGCCACGTGATCGTCGAGGAATTCTTGCACGGGCGCGACTACCGCGTGCTGGTCACCGGCCGCAAGGTTGCCGCCGCGTCGTGGCGCCGTCCGCCGCACGTGACCGGCGACGGCGTCTCGAGCGTGCGCGCACTGGTGGAAGCGGAAAACCGCAATCCGGCGCGCGGCGAAGGCCATACGAACATCCTCACCAGGATTCCTCTGGATGACCTGGCGACCGACATCCTGGCCAAGCAGGGCTACACACTCGACAGCGTGCTGCCCGAAGGCGTCAGCGTCGAGTTGCGCGGCAACGCCAACCTGTCGACCGGCGGCACCGCCGAAGACGTGACCGACTTGCTGCCGGAGGAAACCCGCGACATCTGCATCCGCGCCGCGCGCACCATCGGCCTCGACGTGGCCGGCATCGACATCGTGTGCCAGGACATCGCGCGACCGCTGCGCGAACAGCGCGGCGGCATCATCGAAGTCAACGCGGCGCCCGGCATCCGCATGCACCAGTACCCGAGCCGCGGTACCCCGCGCGACGCCGGCGACGCGATCGCCGAAGCGCTGTTCGGCCAGGACGACGGCCGCATCCCGCTGGTCACCGTGACCGGCACCAACGGCAAGACCACGACCACCCTGCTGATCGAGCATGCCGCACGCGCTGCCGGCCTGCGCACCGGCTGCACCACCACCGAAGGTGTGTTCATCGACGGTGCGCAGATTGCCAGGGGCGACTGCACCGGCTACCGTTCGGCGCGCGCGGTGCTGGCTTCGCCGGAAGTCGAGTTCGCGGTGCTGGAAACGGCGCGCGGCGGCATCCTCAAGCGCGGCCTGGCCTACGACATGTGCGACGTGGCGGTGGTGCTGAACGTGTCCGCCGACCATCTCGGCCTGGACGGCGTCGACACCATCGAGGAGCTGGCCAAGGTCAAGGCCGTGGTGGCCGGGCGCGCACGCCGCGCCGTGGTCCTGAACGCCGAGGACGACCACTGCGTCGCGATGGCCGGCACGCTGCCCGGGCGCGTCGACGTGCTGTACTTCGCGCTCGACGCCGAGAATCCGGTACTGGTACGCCACCTGGAGCAAGGGGGCCGCGCGGTCTACCTGCAGGACAACAGCATCGTGCTGGCCAACGGCGCCAAGCATGAAGCCCTTCTCGACGTGCGCAGCATGCCGGTGACGATGCAGGGCGCGGCGCGCTACAACATCGCCAACAGCCTGGCGGCCGCGGCGGCGCTGTCGGCCTGCGGCTTCGGCAACCTCGAAATCGTCGACGGCCTGCGCACCTTCGTCTCCGACTGGAAACACAACCCGCTGCGCTCGAACGTGTTCGACGTCGACGGCGTCACCGTGATCGTCGACTACGCCCACAACAGCGCCGCCTACGCGGCACTGGCCGAGACCGCGCGCGCCCTGACCCCGGGCCGGCTGGTCGGCGTGGTGGCCGCGCCGGGCGACCGCCGCGACGACGACCTGGTCGACATCGGCGCCACCTGCGCCGCCGGCTTCGACGAACTGGTGGTGTACGAAACCGAGAACCGCGGCCGCGCCGCCGGCGAGGTCGCGCGCCTGCTGGTGCAGGGTGCGCAGGTCGGCAAGTTCGAGCAAGACCACCTGCAGGTCGAACTGGACGTGCACCAGGCGATCCGCAAGGGCCTGGCGCGCTGCGAACCGGGCGATGTGCTGGTGTTCGGCTGCGGCTCGTCGATCAGCGAACTGCTGGAAGCGATCCGGCCGACTTCGCCGGCGACGGCGCAGCGTATCGAGGCGGAAGCGGCGGTTTGACGCCGCTGCGCGGCAAGCCCAGCAGCCCCTCTCCTCATTGTCGAAACGCCGTTCCCGCCGCTGCGGGAGCGGCGTTTTTTCATGGCCGACCTGTCAATAACGGTTTGGCTACGCCCGCGAGAACGTCGGATCTTTTTGCATGAGATGAATAGAAGTCATCCCGCATCCTGTGCCCTGTGACCATGCGGTTCATTAGCGAACCCTGACGATGACCGACTGGAATGAACGCTGGCGCGCTGCCTGGACCGAACTCGCATTGTCCCCGCCGGCCGCCCTGCCCGGCCTGCCCGGCCTGCTGACACGTTACCGCGAACCGCAGCGCCACTACCACACGCTGCAGCATCTGGAAGAATGCTTCGCGGCCTTCGACCTGCTGCGCGCGCAGGCCCGGCGCCCAGGCGAAATCGAACTGGCCTTGTGGTTCCACGACGCGGTGTACGACCCGACCCGCCGCGACAACGAGGCACGCAGCGCGGCGCTGGCGGCCGCCTGCCTGCGCCGCGCCGGTGCCGGTGGGGACGTCGTCGAACGTGTCGCGTCGATGATCATGGCGACCCTGCACCATCGAGCAGGTACCGACAACGACTGTAGGATTTTGCTCGATGCGGACCTGGCGATCCTGGGAACGCCACCCGCGCGCTTTGCCGAGTATGAGCGGCAGATCCGGGCAGAGTATGCGCACGTGGCGGATGATGCCTACCGGGTCGGGCGTGGCAAGGTACTGGCGGCTTTCCTGGCGCGTCCACGGCTGTACCTGACGGATCTGTTTTTTGCGCGTTACGAGCGGCAGGCGCGGCGCAACCTGGAGGGGCGTCCAGGCTGAATCGCAGCACGCCCGCATGGTGCGAAATGCAAACGCGTTTATCCCACCTGCGCCGCAATCCGCTCCGCACTCTCCGGATCCATGTCGCGGATCGCATCCACCAACACCTGCAGCGAGGAACCGCAGGCAAACACCAGCACGTCACCGCGCTGGCACAGCGACAGTCCGAGCCGGATCGCCTTGCCCACTTCCAGCTCGCGATGCAGCGTATCGGACGCGCCCACCACTTCCTCGGCGCCGCGCAGGATCAGGTCGACCGCCTCGCCAACCTGGCGCCCGCGGCTGGCCGACTCGTAGACCACCAGCTCGTCGAAGCCTGCCGCGCACACGCGCCCGGTCTCGACCAGGTCGGTGTCGCGGCGGTCGCCCGGCGCCGTGACGATGCCGACCAGCTGGCCGGGCAGCAGGCTGCGCGCCATCTCGGACAGCGCCGCGTAGGCCGCGGGGTTGTGCGCGTAGTCGACGATCACGGTCACGCCACGCACGTCGAACACATTGGTGCGCAGCGGGTTGCTCTTGCCGTCGCTCACGAACGTAGAGAGGCCGGTGGCGATCTGCAAGTTGGTGAAGCCGGACGCCATCAGCGCCGCCGCGGCGGCCATGCCGTTGGCGATGTTGTAGCGCGCGCGGCCGCCGAAGGTGATCGGCATGCTCTCGACGCGCACCAGCTGCTGGTGGTAGGTGGCGTCGGCCACCACGATCGCGTTGTCCTGCAGGTAGGTGGCGCGGCCGCCCTCTTCCAGGTGGCGCAGCAGGATCGGGTTGTCGGCTTCCATCGAGAAGTACACGATCTCGACGTCCGGATGCACGCGCCGCGCCATCGCCACGCACAGCGGGTCTTCGGCGTTCAGGACCACCGCGCGCGAGGCCGACATCGGCACCACCGCCTTGACCTGGGCCAGGTCTTCGACCGTGTCGATGCCGTCCAGGCCCAGGTGGTCGGCGGCAACGTTCAGAACCACGCCGACGTCGCAGCGGTCGAACGCCAGGCCGCGCTTGAGGATGCCGCCGCGCGCCGTTTCCAGTACCGCGAATTCGACGTCCGGCGAGGCCAGCACGGTGCGCGCCGACCAGTAGCCGGTGCAGTCGCCCTTGACCACCTGCTTGCCGTCGATGATGACGCCGTGGGTGGTGGTGACGCCGGTCACGCGGCCGGCCAGGCGCACGGCGTGCGCCATCAGCAGCGTGGTCGTGGTCTTGCCGTTGGTGCCGGTGCAGGCGATGATCGGGATGCGGCCGTCGGACTTGCCCATCAGGCCGTCGACGATGGCGTCGCCGGCGTCGCGCGGCTGGCCGCTGCTCGGGTACTGGTGCATGCGTATGCCGGGGGCGGCATTCACTTCGATCACGGCGCCGCCCTGCGCTTCCAGGGGTTCGGCGATGTCGCGGCAGACGATGTCGATGCCGGCCACGTCGAGGCCGATCTTGGCGGCGGCGCGGATGCACAGGCGGCGCGTCGACTCGGGCAGCACATCGGTCACGTCTTCGGCGGTGCCGCCGGTGGACAGGTTGGCGTTGCCGCGCAGGTAAGCCACGGCGCCGGGCGCCAGCACCGAGTCGGGATCGTAGTCCTGCTTGCGCAGCATTTCCTCGGCGTGGGCGTCGAGGGCGATCTGGGTCAGGATGTTGGTGTGGCCCGCGCCGCGCGCCGGATTGCGGTTCTCGATGTCCACCAGTTCGCGGATGGTCTTCTCGCCGTCGCCCGCCACGTGGGCCGGACGGCGCATCGAGGCGGCGGCCACCTTGCCGCCGGCCACCAGCACGCGGTAGTCGTGGCCCTCGACATGGCGTTCGACGATGATGCGGCGGCCGTGCTTGCGCGCGAACGCATAGGCCTGCTCGATTTCCTCGTCGGTCCGGCAGTTGACGGTGACGCCCTTACCCTGGTTGGCGTCGAGCGGCTTGACCGTCACCGGCGCCTTGATGCGGCGCGCCACGCGCAGCGCGTCGTCGATGCTGGTCACGGTCTCGCCCTGCGGCACCGGCACGCCGGCTTCCGCCAGCAGGGTCTTGGTCAGCTGCTTGTCGCTGGCGATGCGCACCGCGATGTTGCTGGTCTCGCCGGTGATGGTGGCCTGGATGCGCTTCTGCTTGGCGCCCCAGCCGAGCTGGAACAGGTTGGCGTCCTCGGTGACGCGCTGGATCGGGATGTTGCGTTCCTGGGCCGCGGCCAGCACGGCGGCGGTCGAGGTACCGATCGCGTAGTGCCGGGCCAGCTCGCGCAGCTCATCCATGCGCGGCGCCAGTTCGAACGGGCGGCCGTGGGCCAGCGCGTCGACGATGTCCACCGCCAGCGCGAACGCCGGCTGCGCCACCTTTTCCAGCTGGTAGGCGCACACGATGCGGTACTGGCCGGGCACGCCCGTGACCGGGCGGGTGCGGCCGAACGAGGCGCCGGCGCCGGCCAGGCACTGCAGGCCGAGCGTCACGTGCTCGATCACGCGCGCCAGATACGTGCCTTCACGCAGGCGCTGGGCGAAGCCGCCCGGCTGGCCAGTCGGCACCAGGTAGTCGGCCAGCAGCGGCAGCAGATCCAGCAGCGCTTCGTTGAAGTGCGGCAGGTCGCGCGTGGAGACGCCGTACATGTCTTCGAGATCGACCACGGACAGCAGGCATGGGGTATCGGCGTGGATGTTGGGACCACGCAGGAAGCGTTGTTCGAGTATGCGCACAGGATTTCCTTGTTCGGAACGAGAGCCGGGCACGGTCATGCCGCGCCCGTGCCGGGTCTTTCTAAAATGAGTCTTGCCTGAACAGGGTCAGGCGTCCAGCAGCTGCGAGTACATGCGGGTGGCCATCAGGCCGATCGCCGTATGGTGCACGGCCGGCGACATCAGGCGCGCCAGCATGGCCATCGCTTCCGGCTTGCCGGCGGCGTCGGCCACCTTCTGCTCGAGCTGGCGCAGCTCGGCGTCGCCGGCACTTTCCGCACCCGCCCTACGGCGGCGGATCAGGCCGCGCTCCGGATAGGCGCCGCGCTCGGCGTGCTGGTTGAGGGTGTCCAGCGTGCGCTGGCGCGCGCGGTGGCTCAGCACGCGGCCGGTACGCGCGGCCGTGCTGTCGTCGCGCGAACTCTGGATCCAGTCGCGCAGCACCTGCTGTTCGTAGGTCGAGAACACGCCGAACATTTCGGCGCGCTCTCCCTGGATCAGGCGCCAGAAGCGGCTGTTCTCGGCGTCTTCGCCGCGCTTGATCCAGCCGGCGCCTTCCATCGCCGCCATGAAGGCGGGGATCTGGGCCGGTTCGGCCAGCCAGTCATTGATCGAGCGCCCGGCGACGCGGCAGTAATCCGAGTGCATGTTCTTGCCGACCACCGCCTTGGTGGTGAAGATTTCGATCAGCTCCGCTTCGAGGCCGAAGCCGGCGATGATCGAGGTGGTGCTGGCACCGAGTTCGTTCAGGCGGTAGCCGTCCAGCACGCGCCGGTAGAAGGCGGCCGGGTCGCTCGACTGCGCCATCAGGTTGCGAAGCGCCTGCACCGCCTTGTGGGCGTGGCCGCTGCCGGCATTGTCGACGGTGACGTGGAGCGTGAAGTAATACGGGTCGATGCCGAGCTCGTTCAGCTCGTACGACGTGATCAGGAGGTGCAACGGCAGCTGCTCGTAGCCGAGGTTGTAGCCGATGATCTCGGGCAGGAAATCCTGGGCGTTATAGGCCAGCGCGAACTGGATCGCGCCCTGTACGAAGTGCGGGTCCGACAGGCCTTCCCAGTGCTCGCAGCCAGGCGCCGCCAGCAGGCGCCGGTACAGCGTCACGTGGTTCTTGTCGGGCACGCCATCGCCGAGTTCCTCGAGATAGGTCTTGATCAGTGGGTGGAAATCCGGGTTTTCCCAGCGCGACAGGGTGCCGTACAGCCAGGCGCCGTCGGCCAGCTTGGTCGGTGCGGCGCCCTTCAGGAAGGCCAGCGCATGCGACTTGTTGGTGAAGTAGCGGCGCGCTGCACCATTTTTGCGCGCGTTCAGGTATTCGCGATAGGACAGGCCGACCGCTTCGGAACGGCCCTGGACCCATCCCGACAGCTGCGTCACCGATTCCGGCAATTCTTCGGGTTCGCAACGGGCCAGCTCGATCTGGGCGTGCAGGAAAGCGCGGGCCTCCACCGCGGCTTCCTCCGGGTTGTCGAGCATGGAGAAATAGAGTGCCTTGGCAGACGGGATTGCAGTGTCGCCCGTGGCGACTGCTACTGCTGCGTGCTCAAGGCTGTCGACGGCTAAGCTTGAAGTCATAATGAATCTTCTAGTAAATGTTCTGCCATGATTATGGGGATGCATCAGTCCGCACGTAATCGGTACGCATCCCACATGAATGTCGGACAGAACTTACAAAAATTTTACGATTTCACGCCTTCGGATGTTACGCCGACGACAAGATTTTCATCCGGTAGGTAATGCCGCCGTGCATGAAAAAAGCCACCCCTGAGCCAACAGGGGCGGCTTTCAGATCTAACGAAAGTGACGACGACCGCTCAGGACTTCGACACAGCGCCGCCCAGCACCGAGCGCGAGCGCGCATAACCGAAGTACACCACCAGGCCCAGCGCCAGCCAGACCACGAAGGCGATCCAGGTGATCAGGCTCAGGAAGGACATCAACGCCAGGCAGAACAGCACGGCGATCGCCGGCACCACCGGCACGCCCGGGCAGCGGAAGGCGCGCTTCAGGTCCGGACGCTTCTTGCGCAGTACGATCACGGCAACCGAGACCAGGCAGAACGCGGCCAGGGTGCCGATGTTGACCAGCTCGGCCAGCACGTTCAGCGGCACGAAGGCGGCGATCACGCCGAACACGATGCCGACCAGCCAGGTGGCGAAGTACGGGGTGCCGTATTTCGGATGCACGGTCGACAGGCGCGCCGGCAGCAGGCCGTCGCGCGACATGGCGAACAGGATGCGGGTCTGGCCGTAGGCCATCACCAGCATCACGGTGGTCATGCCGAGGATGGCGCCGACATTGGTCCACTGCGCCAGCCAGTTCACGCCCGCGTGCTCCAGCGCCAGCGACACCGGGTGGTCGACGCCTTCGAACAACTTGAACGGCACGATGCCGGTCATGATCGCCGAGACGATCACGTACAGCACCGTGCAGATCGCCAGCGAACCGATAATGCCGATCGGCAGGTCGCGTTTCGGATTCTTGACTTCCTCGGCGGCCGAGGTGACCGCATCGAAACCGATGAAGGCAAAGAACACCAGCGCGGCGGCGCTCATGATGCCCGAGGCACCGAAGGGCGCGTACGGATGCCAGTTGTCGGTGTTCACGTGGCCAAACCCGAAGATGATGAACAGCAGCACGATGGTCATCTTGATGGCCACCATGACATTGTTGACGCGCGCCGACTCACGCACGCCCAGCGACAGCATCCAGGTCAGGAACAGCATGATGCACAGCGCCGGCAGGTTCATGACGGTGTCCACGCCCGGACGCGCGCCCGGCGCGGCGGACAGGGCCGCGGGCAGGTCGAGACCCCAGCCATGCAGGAAGGATTGGAAATAGCCGGACCAGCCGACCGCCACGGTCGAGGTCGCCAAGCCGTATTCGAGCAGCAGGTCCCAGCCGATCATCCAGGCCACCAGTTCGCCCAGCACCGCATAGCTGTAGGTGTAGATCGAGCCGGCGATCGGCACCGTCGATGCGAATTCGGCATAGCACATGGCGGCGAAGCCGCAGGCGATCGCGGCGACGATGAAGGACACGGTCAGCGCCGGACCGGCCGTGAGCGCGCCGGTGCCGGTCAGCACGAAAATACCGGTGCCGACGATCGCCCCGATGCCCATCAGGATCAGGTCCATCGGGCCCAGCACTTTCTTCAGCCCGCCGCTCTTCTGGCTGCTGGCGACCATCTGGTCGAGATTCTTGGTTCTGAAAAGACTCACTGCTTTCTCCAATCAATTGATGATAGACCCCGTGCCCTTTCTTATGGTCGGGCGTGCTTAGTCGGGCTTGATGCTGCGACACGGCGAGGGTATCGCCGGCCGACCTTTGGATGTCTCCTCCTCGGGCGCGGGCCTGCGACCGCCTCTGGCAAGCAATAAGAATGCCAGGCGGAAGCAAAGGACCTTTCCTTTCAGACAGGTCCTAGTGGCGTCACATTATCGCCATTCTGTTATCCGGAATCAAAGGAAATACTCAAAAAACAATGTTGGGTAGCTTGAGGAAGATGAAATAGGCTCTCTGCGCCTCAGCCGTCCTGCGCTGTCAGCGTGCACATCAGGAGTTCCGGATCTGCATTCAGGCGCAGCGGGATGCCGGAACAGCCGACGCCGCAACTGACGAACAGCGGACCCTTGCCCGGAATGTCGTAGCGGCCGTAGTTGTATTCCCGCGAACCGGGCCCGCCGGGACGGAACAGCGGCCGCCCGCCCGGCGTGGCGATCTGGCCGTTGTGGGTGTGGCCGGCAAAACCGGCATCGTAGCGCTGGCTTTCCTGGCCGTCGAGCAGGAGCACGCCATCCGGCGAGTGCGTCATGAACACGCGCACCGCGGCCTGCTCGGCGCCGGCGAACGCGGCGCTGGCCGATGGCTTCCCGGTCCAGGGATCGTCGATGCCGCAGATGCTGACTGCGCCGAACGGCGCCGGCAAGGCCACGCTGCGGTTCACCAGGACCTCGATGCCGGCCGCGCGCAACGCCGCCTCCACCGGCGCCCGGCCATTCCAGATATCGTGGTTGCCGATCGCGGCATAGGTGCCGAGCGGCGCCCCCACCCCATGCAGGAAGCCGCGCAGGGCGTCGATGTAGTCGGCGCGGAAGGAAACGTAGTCGCCGCCGAGCAGCAGCACGTCGGGCCGCTCGCGTTCGATTGCGGCGCGCAAGTCGTCGTACAGGGCCGGATGCGTGGTCGGCCCGGCGTGGAAGTCGGAGGCGAAGCCGATGCGCAGCGGCCGCGGCAGCGCTTGTCCCGGTCCGAGCGCAACGGCATGGCGTGTGACCCTCACCCGGCCCAGCCCGCCGAGGCGGTAACTCAGCCTGGCCACCCGCCCCTTCAGCAGCAAGGCGTCAAGGGTGCGTTCGGTGGCGTTGCGGATCGGGCGGTCGGACTTGTTCCTGGTCATGGTCGTCGCCTGCGGCCTGGGCAAAGCCGCACTTTACACCATGGCCGACGGTCCCCGATACCGGCCACGGCCTAGCCGGCCCGGCCGCTAGTGCAGGCAGTCGGGGCCGTGTAAGATGGCAGACCCTTGTCCTTCCCGAGTTCCGATGCTGACCTACGACCAGTTCTTCCCCTTCCTCGGCACCGTCATCCTGCTGACGCTCTCCCCCGGACCGGACAACATGCTGGTGCTCAGCCTCGGCATGGCCAAGGGCCGCCTGCGCGGCATGGCCTTCGGCCTGGGCTGCGCGCTGGGCACGCTCAGCCACACCTTGCTGGCCGTGATCGGCGTCAGTGCCCTGATCGCCGCCTCGCCGCTGGCCTTTACCGCGCTCAAGGTGTGCGGCGGCCTTTACCTGGCCTGGCTCGGCATCAGCGCGCTGCGCAGCCGCGGCGCCGGCAAGGTTGGCCAGGCCGAGGGGGTGACCGAATCGCCGCGCGCACTGATGATGAAGGGCGCGATCGCGGCGGCCATCAATCCCAAGGTGGCGCTGTTCTTCCTCTCTTTCCTGCCGCAGTTCGTGGTGGCATCGCATGGCCAGGTCACGCTGCAGACGGCCTTGCTGGGGCTGACCTTTGCCGTACAGGCGGCGGTGCTGTTCGGTTTGCTGGGCTTCTTTTCGGGCAGCGTCGGCGCCTGGCTGAACCGCAAACCGCAGGCCGGCGTGTGGCTGGACCGCGTCGCCGGCGTCGTATTTATCGGACTGGGGC
>JAKOOD010000709.1 GCA_022701635.1 Burkholderiaceae bacterium
TTCCTGCGCTTCTCGACCGTGGGCGGCGAAAAGGGCTCGGCCGATACCGAGCGCGATCCGCGCGGCTTCGCCCTGCGCTTCTATACCGAAGACGGCAACTGGGACCTGGTCGGCAACAACACCCCGACCTTCTTCCTGAAGGACGGCATCAAGTTCCCGGACTTCATCCACACCCAGAAACGCGATCCGCGGACCAACCTGAAATCGGCGCAGATGATGTGGGATTTCTGGAGCCGCGCGCCGGAAAGCCTGCACCAGGTGACGATCCTGTTCTCGGACCGCGGCACCCCGGACGGCTACCGCCACATGGACGGCTTCGGCAGCCATACCTACAGCCTGATCAATGCCGACGGCGAGCGTCACTGGGTGAAATGGCACTTCAAGACCCAGCAGGGCATCAAGAACCTGTCGGCGGCCGACGCGGTGCGCCTGGCCGGCACCGACCCGGACTACGCCCAGCGCGATCTGTTCAACGCGATTGCGCGCGGCGATTTCCCGCGCTGGAGCGTCGAGATGCAGGTGATGAACGACGCCCAGCGCGCCGCCTGGGAAGCCAGGACCGGCTGGGACGCGTTCGACCTGACCAAAGTCTGGCCACAGGGCGAGTTCCCACGCATCCCGGTGGGCATCCTGGAACTGAACCGCAACCCGGACAATTACCACCAGGACGTCGAGCAGGCCGCGCTGTCGCCGTCGAACATCGTGCCCGGCCTGGGCTACAGCCCGGACAAGATGCTGCAGGCGCGCCTGTTCGCCTACCACGACGCCCAGTTGTACCGCGTCGGCACCAACCACCAGCACCTGCCGGTGAACCGTCCGCGCTGCCCCTTCCACAACCAGCAGCGCGACGGCGCGATGGCGCTCTTCAACGGCGGCGCGGCGGCCAACTATGATCCGGTGGCCGGCACTCCGGTACAGAACGGTGCGATGCCGGCCGCCGGCGGTTTCGGCCACGGCGACGCCGGCTGGCAGCTGGAAGGCACGGCGGGCCGCTACGACACCCGCGCCACCGACGACCACTTCACCCAGGCCGGCAACCTGTTCCGCCTGTTGACGATGGATGCCAAGCGCAACCTGATCGAGAACATCGCCGCGGCCCTGAGCCAGGCCGACGCCGCGATCCAGGACCGCCAGATCGGCCACTTCCTGAAGGCCGATCCGGCCTACGGCCAGGGCGTGTCGGCTGCGATCAACCGCATCCTGGACGCCAACCGGACGTAATCACCCACGTCAGCGCCGGCGCCACCACAGCGGCACCAGGTGGCCGGCATCCGCCAGGAAAACGGGTAAGCCAGTTCGGCCGCCAGGGTGACGCTGGCGGTCAAGCGCGGCTATATCAGCCTGTAAGATCCGCGTGGGTTGACAGCCAGGGCACGATCACCTCGAGCAGGCGCTGCGGCGCCTCGATCGGGATCATGTGGCCGCTGTCGTCGATGACGGCCAGGCTGGCATCCGGGATGCCGGCCTGCAGCTCCTGTGCCTCTTCCAGGCTGCGCAGCTGGTCCTGGGCCGCGGCGACCACCAGCGTCGGGCAGCGGATCCGATCGAGGCGGTCGATGTCGCCCGGCCGTTCCAGCACCGACTGGCGCCGGAACACCTCGCCGCCCAGGCGCACGCCCATCGCACGCACGCGCTCGATCATCGCCTCGTTGTGCTTGTCCTTCGGATGCAGCGAGCTGGCTACCGCGACGCGGCTCAAGCCGCTGAAGGCGACCGAGGAGGCGGCATGCCCCACCGCACCCTTGCGCTGGCGCATGGCCGGGGTGTCGGGCCGGGTCGAGGTGGCCACCAGCACCAGCGCCTCCACCCGCTTGCCGTATGCCGGCGCCAGGCGGGCGATGTCGCGCGCGACATAGCCGCCCATCGAAAAGCCGACCAGCAGGAAGGATGGCGGCGCCGCCGCCAGCGCACGGCGCGCCATCGCCTCGACCGAGGTGTCGTGGCGCAGGTCGGCATGCAAGATCGGACCGAAGCGCGCCAGCGCCCCGCTCATGTCGTTCCACAAGGTTTCGTCGGCCATGAAGCCGGGGACAAGTAGGAGAGCCATGCGGCATGCTAGCAGGATCGGGAGGCCGCTGCGCGCAAGAGGCTGCGGCGCGTTAGACTGTCGCTTCTTTCCCCACATTATTGTTTTGACGAGATCGCCATGACCCTGCCCGCCCACCAACTCACGATGACGGTCCTGATGACGCCGGACACCGCGAACTTTTCCGGCAACGTCCACGGCGGCCACATCCTCAAACTGCTGGACCAGGTGGCCTACGCCTGCGCCAGCCGCTACGCCGCCACCTACGTCGTCACCATGAGCGTCGACCAGGTCACCTTCCGCCAGCCGATCCTGGTCGGCGAGCTGGTCACCTTCCTGGCGGCCGTCAACTACACCGGCCGCACCTCGATGGAAATCGGCATCAAGGTGCTGGCGGAAAACATCCGCACCCAGGAAGTGCGCCACGTGAACAGCTGCTTCTTCACCATGGTGGCGGTCGGCGAAGACAAGCAGCCGGTACCGGTGCCGCCGCTGCGCCCGTTCACGCCGGACGAGCAGCGCCGCCACGAGGAAGCCAAGGGACGCAAGGAAGCGCG
>JAKOOD010000005.1 GCA_022701635.1 Burkholderiaceae bacterium
GCAATTTGCCGGCCATGCGGCCGAACCAATGCTCGATGTCGTCGACATAGGTGAACACCGCCGGCACCACCAGCAGGCTCAACAAGGTCGAGGTGATCAGGCCGCCGATCACCGCGATCGCCATCGGTGCGCGGAAGCTCGGGTCGCCCGACAGGCCCAGCGCCAGCGGCAGCATGCCGGCGCCCATCGCGATGGTGGTCATCACGATCGGGCGCGAGCGCTTGTGGCAGGCATCGACCAGCGCGTCGATGCGGTTCATGCCGGCCTTGCGCGCCAGGATCGCGTAGTCGACCAGCAGGATCGAGTTCTTGGTCACGATCCCCATCAGCATGATCAGGCCGATCATGGTCGGCATCGATAGCGCGCTGCGCGTGACCAGCATCGCCACGAAGGCGCCGCCGATCGACAGCGGCAGCGCGGCCAGGATGGTGGCCGGCTGCAGGAAGTCGGTGAACAGCAGCACCAGCACCCCGTAGATGCACAGCACGCCGATCAGCATGGCGATCACGAAGCTGCCCATCAGGTTGCGCATTTCCTGGGCGTCGCCGAGTTCCGCGATCTGCACGGTCGGCGGCAGGTTGCGCAGCGCCGGCAGGGCGCGCGCCTCGGCATTCACTTCACCCAGCGAGCGGCCATTCAGTTCGACGTCGAGGGTCACGTTGCGGCTGCGGTTCAGGCGGTCGATCTGGGCCGGGCCGCTTTCCACGGTGATGGCGGCCACGTTGGCCAGCAGCACCGGGCCGTTCTTGCCCGGCACGGTGAGCCTGCCGATGGCGTCGAGGTCGGTGCGCACCGCGTCCGGCAGCTTCACCCGGATCGGCACCTGGCGCTCCGACACGTTCATCTTGGCCAGCACCTGGTCGTAGTCGCCGGCCGTGGCCACGCGCACGGTCTCGCCGATCGCCGCCGCGGTCACGCCGAGGTCGGCCGCGCGCGCGAAATCGGGGCGCACGATGATTTCCGGACGCACCAGCGAGGCGCTCGAGTTGACGTTGCCGATGCCGTGCAGCGTGCGCATCTCGCGCTCGGCCTGGCGCGCGGCCGCGATCAGCGCCACCGGGTCTTCGCTGCGCAATACCATCTGCATCTTGACGCCGGTGTCGGGCAGGCCGACGGTGAAGCGCGCACCCGGGATGTCCGCCAGGCGCGCGCGCAGCGCCGACTCGATCTCCACCAGCTTTTCCTTGCGCGCGGTGCGCCCCACGGTGGTCAGCGTCAGCACGGCGCGGCGCGCCTCGGCGGCGGCGCCGGGCGCCAGGGCATTGCCGCTGGAGCCGCCGCCGATCGAGCTGAACACGCCGGTCACGTTGGGCACCCGCATCGCCGCCTGGCGCACGCGTTCGGCCACGGCGCGGGTTTCCGCCAGCGTGGCGCCGGGCGGCAGCTCGACGTTGATCTGGGTCTGCGAGCGGTCGTTGGCCGGCACGAAGCCGGTCGGCAGCAGCGGCACCAGCGAGACCGAGCCGGCGAAGAACAGCGCCGCCGCGACCATGGTCAAGCGGCGGTGGCGCAAGCACCACTGCATGGTGCGCATGTAGCGCCGCATCAGCGCGCCGTCCTTGTCTTCCTGGTGCTTGGCCGGCTTCAGGAAGTAGGCCGCCATCATCGGCGTCAGCAGGCGCGCCACCAGCAGCGAGGCCAGGATCGCCAGCACCGCGGTCCAGCCGAACTGCTTGAAGAACTTGCCGGGGATGCCGCTCATGAAGGCGGTCGGCAGGAACACCGCCACCAGCGAGAAGGTGGTGGCGATCACCGCCATGCCGATTTCGTCGGCCGCTTCCAGCGCCGCCTGCATCGGGGTCTTGCCCATCTTGAGGTGGCGCGAGATGTTCTCGATCTCGACGATGGCGTCATCGACCAGCACCCCGACCACCAGCGCCAGCGACAGCAGGGTCACCATGTTCAGCGTGTAGCCGAACAGGTACAGGCCGAGGAAGGCCGGGATCACGGACAGGGGCAGGGCGGCGGCGGCGACCAGCGTCGCGCGCCAGTCGCGCAGGAACCACCACACCACCAGCACCGCCAGCAGCGCGCCTTCGTACAGCATCTCCATCGAGGCGTCGAAGTTGTCCTCGACCGGCGCGGCATTGTCGATCACTTCCGTCAGCACCACGTTGGCGTGGTGTTGCCGCAGCTCGGCGATGGCGGCGCGCACGCCGCCCGCGACGTCCATCTCGCCGGCGCCGCGGGTGCGGAAGATCTCGAAGCCGACCACCGGCTTGCCATCCTGCTCGGCGATCGCGCGCGGCTCGGCGACCGTGTCGCGCACGTCGGCGATTTCATATAGCTTGACGCGGCGGCCGTCCGGCAGCGGGATGTCCATGCGCGCCAGCTCCTGCGCGGTCTGCACCGTGGCCAGCGTGCGCACCGACTGTTCGGCGCCGCTGACGTCGCCGCGTCCGCCCGGCTCCTCGCGCTGCACGTTGCGCAGCTGGCGCGAGACGTCCAGCGCCGACACCCGCAGCGCCGCCATGCGCTCGTCGTTCAGCTCGACCCGCACTTCGCGGTTGACGCCGCCGACGCGTTTCACGGCGCCGACGCCGGGCACGCTGAGCAGGCGCTTGGAGACGGTATTGTCGACGTACCAGCTCAGGTCGGGCGCATCGAGCGCCGGCTTGCCGTCCCTGCTGGCCGCCTGCGCGGTGAAGGTCTGCACCACGCGCCCGGCGGTGGTGGTCTTGGTCACGCTGGGGTCGCGCATCTCGGCCGGCAGGTCCGCGCGCACGCGCGAGACGGCGTCGCGCACGTCGTTGACGGCGTCCGACAGGTCCTTCTCGAGGATGAACTCGACGGTGACGGTCGCCACGCCGTCCAGCACCTTGGTATAGATGTTCTTGACGCCCTGCAGGGTCGCGATCGAGTCCTCGATCTTGCGCGCGACCTCGGTCTCGAGCTGGGCCGGGGCGGCGCCGTCGAGGGTGGCGGTGACGGTGACGATCGGCAGTTCGATGTCCGGGAAGTCCTGTACCTTGCTCGCCTTGAAGGCCATCAGGCCGGCGAGCGTGAGCAGGACGAACAGCATGATCGCCGGGATCGGATTGCGGATCGAGAAGGCCGAGAAATTCATTGATGCTCCTCAGCGCGCCGCGACGCTGCCTGCAGCCTTGGCCGGAGCCGGCTGCGCCGCCGGTGGCGCGGGCGTCGCCGGCACGTTGCGGACCAGATCGCCATCGTTGAGGAAACCGGCGCCGCTGACGACCACCTGGGCATCCGGCGCCAGGCCGTCCACCACCTCGATGCGGTTGCCCAGGCGGCGCCCGGTGCTGACCTTGACCTGGCTGACGCGGCTGTCGGCGTTCAGGCGGAACACGTACGGAAAGCCGTCGCGCACCGCGACCGCCTGCTGCGGCACGGTCAGGGCAGTCGACTGGCCGAGCTCGAAGATGCCGCTGGCGAACATGCCGGCTTTCAGCGGCGCGTCGGCCTTCATCATCGGCGGCAGGTCGACGTAGACCAGCGCCACCCGGCTCTGGGCGTCCACGGTGGGCGCCACCGTGCGCACGGTGCCACGGATGGTGCCACCGGAGGCGGTCCGGATCTCGGCCTTGACGCCCGGCTTCACGCGCGGCAGTTCGGCCGCGGTGACTTCGGCGCGCCATTCCAGCCGGCCCTGGCGGATCATGCGGAACATTTCCATGCCGACGCCGCCGACCGCGCCCACGGTCGCGTTGCGCGCCGAGATGATGCCGCTGTCCGGCGCCAGCACCTCGGCGTATTTCAAGCGCAGCGATTGCTGGGCCACGGTCGCCTTGGCGGCGGCCACGCGCGCGCGCGACGCGCGTTCGGTGGTCATGTACTGGGTGATCTGCTGCTCGCTCAGCGCGCCGGAGTTGGTGAGCGTGCGCGCGCGCGTGGCGTCGGCACTGGCGGCGGCGGCATTCGCTTCGGCTTCCTGCACGGCGGCCTGGGCCTGCGCCAGGTCGGCCTTGACGGTGGCGGCGTCGAACACGGCCAGCACCTCGCCCTTCTTGACGACGTCGCCGACGTTGACGCGCACGTCCAGCAGGCGCAGGCCGTTCGATTCGCTGCCGATCACGGCTTCCTGCCAGGCGGCGACGTTGCCGTTGGCGGCCAGCTGCAGCGGCATGCGCGCGTTTTCCGGGCGCGCGGTGGTGACGGTGAGCGCAGGCCGCGGCGCGGCCGCTTTCTTGTCGTCGGCGGCGCGGCCGGTGGCGAGGAGCCCGGCGGTGCCGGCAACGAGGACCAGGGCGAGGCCGGCCAGGGCCAGTCGGGTACGGGGGCGCAATAGAGTCATGGTATCTGGAGGAGGGACAATCCGGCCATGGCGGATGGCATGGACTTTGACTGCCACAGTGTAACAAAGAGGCATCGTAAATATCGCCACACATGGTTGGACGCGCCGTATTCGTGCCGCAATGTTACAAAACATTGCTTTCGCAGTCGGGCGGCAATAGGCAGACTCATACCACCGAGTCATTCCGCCATTGCCGGGAGCCAGCATGCGCCCTCATTCCTTGCCTGTTCTATTACTCTGCGCCGCGCTGTGCGCGCAACCGGCCCTGGCCGGGTCCGCGCCGCCGACACCGCTGGCGCCGGACCAGCAGGCGGTCCACGTGCTCAACCGGCTGGCCTTCGGCCCGCGCCCCGGCGACGTCGAGCGTGTCACCCGGATCGGCGTGGGACGCTGGATCGACGAACAGCTGCAGCCGGAAGCGATCGTGCTGCCGGCCGCGCTGACGGCACGCCTGGACGGCCTCGCCACCGTCACGCGCAGCGCCGGCGCCTCGCTCGACGAATACCTGGCGCTGCGCCGCCAGGTGCGCGACGAGGATGAGGGCGCCCGCCAGCGGCGGCGCGAACTCGACGCGCGGGTGGCGCGCGAAGCGGCCGAGGCGCGGCTGCTGCGCGCGCTGGACAGTCCGCGCCAGCTCGAGGAAGTCATGGTCGATTTCTGGTACAACCACTTCAATGTGTTCGCCGGCAAGGGGATCGACCGCGCGCTGGTCACCAGCTACGAGAACGAGGCGATCCGCCCGCATGCGCTGGGACGGTTTCGCGACCTGCTGGGCGCCACCGCGAAACACCCGGCGATGCTGTTCTACCTCGACAACGCGGTGTCCTCGGCGCCGGATCCGAACCCGAAAGCGAAGCGCAAGGGCGGCCTGAACGAAAACTATGCGCGCGAGCTGATGGAGCTGCACACGCTGGGCGTGGACGGCGGGTATACCCAGCAGGACGTGACCGAGCTGGCGCGCATGCTGACCGGCTGGACCTTCGACCAGCGCCGCCTGGCCGCCGGCGGCGAAGGTTTTCGCTTCGACCCCAAACGCCACGACCAGGGAAATAAAACCTGGCTCGGCCAGGCCATCGCATCCGACGGCCAGCGCGAAGGCGAGCGCGCGCTCGACGTGCTGGCCGTGCACCCGACCACGGCGCGCCACGTCAGCCGCCAGCTGGCCCAGTACTTCGTCAGCGACGATCCGCCGCAGGCGCTGGTCGAGCGCATGACCGCCACCTGGCGCGCCAGCGGCGGCGATCTCCGCGCGGTGCTGCGCACGCTGTTCACCAGCCCCGAGTTCATGTCCACCGAAGCGGCCGGCGCCAAGTTCAAGACGCCCTACCAGTTCGTGGTGTCGGCGCTGCGCGCGAGCGGCGTGGCGGTCGCCAACGTGGGGCCGTTGACGAGCACCATGTCCCAGCTCGGCATGCCGCTGTACGGTTGCCAGACGCCGGACGGCTACAAGAATACCCAGGACGCCTGGCTGAACCCGGATGCGCTGACGCGGCGCATCGCCTTTGCCACGGCGCTGGCGGGCGGGCGGCTGCCGCTGGCCGCTTTTCAGCCCGCTTCTCAGCCGGCACCCAAGCCGGTGCCGCTCGACCCGGCCGCGCTGCAGGCGGCGCTGGCCGGATCGGTATCGCCACACACGCTCGGCATCGTCGGCCAGGGGCCGGAACGCCTGCGCGCGGCCATGCTGCTCGGCAGCCCGGACTTCATGCAGCGCTGAACGGACCACAGGAGGAGACAGATCATGCAACGCAGGAATTTCCTGAATGCGCTGGCGCTCGGCGCCGGCATCGTGCTGCCGCTCGGGCCGCACGCCTGGGCCGCGACCGCGACCGCATCCACATCCGCATCGGCTACGCGCCGCAAGCTGGTGGTGGTGATGCTGCGCGGCGCCGTCGACGGCCTCAACGTGGTCGCCCCGGTCGGCGACGAGAATTACCTGCGCCTGCGTCCGACCATCGGCCTGGCGGCGCCCGGCATGGAAGGCGGGGCGCTCGACCTCGACGGCTACTTCGGCCTGCATCCGGCCCTGGCCGGCCTGCAGCCGCTGTGGCAGCACAAGAAGCTGGCCTTCGTGCACGCCAGCGGCTCGCCCGACGCCACCCGCTCCCATTTCGACGCCCAGGACTACATGGAATCGGCCACGCCCGGCCGCAAGAACACGCCGGACGGCTGGATGAACCGGCTGGTGGCGGTGCTGCCGGGCAACGCGACGCCGAGCCGGCTGCTGGGCATCGGCCCGGTCATGCCGCGCATCCTGGCCGGCACGGCGGCCGCGGTCAACCTGCCGAACGTGGCCAGCGCCGCCAAGGCGGACGTGCTCGACCGGCCCGAGGTGGCGGCCGCGTTCGATGCGCTGTACGGCGGCCATCCGCGCTTCGGGCGCGCCTATGCCGACGGCCGCACGGCGCACCGGGAAGTGATGGATGCCGCCGTGGAAACGCCGCAGATGATGGCCGCCGACCGCGGCGCGCCGCTGCCCAACGGCTTCCCCGACGATGCCGCGCGCCTGGCAACGCTGATGCGCAACGATCCCAGGATCCAGCTCGCCTTCGTCGCGCTCGGCGGCTGGGATACGCACGCGGCCCAGGGCGCCGGCAGCGGCCAGCTGGCCAACCGCCTGGCGCCGCTGGGACAGGGGCTGGCGCTGCTGGCCGAGCGCCTCGGACCGCTGTTCGACGACACGCTGGTACTGGTGATGTCGGAATTCGGCCGCACGGCGCGCGAAAACGGCAACGGCGGCACCGACCACGGCCATGGCAACGTCATGTGGCTGCTGGGCGGGAAGGTCAACGGCGGCAAGGTGTACGGCGAGTGGGAAGGCGTCGGCGACGCCGCGCTGAACGAAGGACGGGATTTACCGGTGAATACCGATTTCCGTTCGGTGCTGGCCCAAGTTGCTGAACGACATTTACTTTTGGGCGATAAGCAGCTGCTGCAGGTGTTTCCCGCAATGCCGCAAAGAACTGCTTCATTCCAGGTAATGAAAAGCTAGGGCTCCCTCTAGGTGCGCACGATTGAATACCGTAGTTTTACTGTATTGCAGTGCACAAAAATGAGGACTATATTGGAACTGTCTCCTCCAGTTTTTCTCCGAAAACCTGGATTCCGGCCCGCACAACAGCGGGCCTTTTTTTTGCCTCGGGGCAGTGCGTAAAACTTGGATTCCGGCCTGCGCGGGAATGACGGTCTTTAGGCGAGCGGCTTTATAACGTCGTCGCCGCGCAGGCGGGGACCCAAGTTCAGTCACCGAAGTGGGAGAGCCGGAAAACAGCAGCGCTTCAGGCGCCGTTGACCTCGACATCATCTCCCTGGAACGCCCCCTTGCGCCAGGTCAGCACCAGCGTATCCCGGTGCCCGTGTTCCCCCACCGGCTGGATCGGCGTCGATTCGTGGATCACGGCCGCATCGTCCAGCAGCAGCAGGGTCCATGGTGCCGTCATGGTGAAGCGCTGCCCCTTCGGCCCGTCCGCCTCGAACACGCGGGTCTCGCCGCCCTTGATGTTGTGGCGCCCGATCAGGATCACGGCCACGAAATCGACGCCGTCGCGGTGCGCGCCTTCCGGCGTCGGGCGGCCGATGCCGTCGGCGGTATCGATGCGGAACTGGTGCGCCTCGACGTACCAGGTCTCGGGACCGCGGACCTGCGCGCATACGCCGCCGAGGGCGCGCAGCAGCTTGCCCCAGGCCGGTTGCTCGACGGTCGCAGGTTCGATCGGCACGAACAGGCGGTGCATGCCGCCGTGCAGGGCGTTGTACTCGACCGGCTGCCAGTGCGCGCGGTGCGGGCTTTGCGTCAGCGCCGTTCCGCTGTCGACGAAGCACGAATGGCGGCGGCGCCGGTAGCGGCCGCCGTCCTTCAGGTAGTTGTCGAGCTCGAGGCGCTCCCAGCTCGGCGCCAGGGCCATCAGCTCGTCGAGCGGACAGCCGGCCAACGCGGCCACGTTGGCGGGGGAGAGAAGGGCGTAGCCGTCGCTGCGCAGCGCATCGACGACGCGCGCGGGATCGGTGTAGGGTGCGTGCGGTGTAGTCATCCCGATAGCGTAGCACCATTTGGCGCCACCGTGATGGGACGTCGCCATCACGCAAACGTTCGCGTGGGCACGGCGTGCCCACCCTACGTCCTGCGCCGCGCCGTAGGGTGGACGGCGGCGCCGTCTACCCTATGTCCTGCGCCGCGACGTAGGGTGGGCTCCCCGAGCCCACGCGCAAGCCGGCATCTCGTCAGAAGTTCTTGATCAGGGTCAGCCGGAACGAGCGCCCCTCGATCGGATGAAAATGCATGTCATCCCGCGCCTGCGCCTCTCCGCGCAACTGCGACGCATAGTAATAGTCGATCGCCGAGGCCCGCTTGTCGGCCAGGTTGAAGCCCTCCAGCTCCAGCCGCAGGTCCTTGGCCCAGCGGTAGCCGATGCGGCCGTTGAGCGTGGTGCTGGCGTGCGAGCGCACGCTGTCGTCCTCGATCAGCGGGCGCGGACCGAAGTAGCGCAGGCGCAGCGCGCCTTCCCAGTTGCCGACCTGGCTGACGGTCAGCGCCAGCTGGCCGACGCCTTCGACCGCGCCCGGAATGCGGTCCTGGCCCGGTTCGACGCCGCGCGAGCGGGCGCGCGCGAACGCCGCGTCGACGTCGATCGACAGCCATTTGTAAGGCTTGTAGTAGTTCGAGAATTCGATGCCGATGCGCCGGCTCGGCGGCCCGGCTTCGGTGTTGCCGGCGTCGCCGATGTAGGTCAGCTCGGAAGCGAAGTCGAGGCGGTACAGCGAGATCGCGGTCTGGTTCTTCGGCACGATCTCGGTGCGCAGGCCGATCTCCATGCCGCGCGAGCGCACCAGGCCCGGCGTCTCGCCGACCGCCTCGAGCGTCTTCGGATCGATGCTGGTCGTGGTGCCGCGCGCGTCGTTGCTGTGGAAGCCCTGGCCATAGTTCAGGTACAGCTCGCTCTGCTGCCACGGGCCGAACACCAGGTTCAGCGATGGGCTGACCAGGGTATCGGACGCTTTCCCCGAATTCTCGGGCCGGTCGCTGCGGACTTTGAAACGGTAGTCGTCGGCGCGCAGGCCGACCACGCTGCGGAAGAAGTCGCCCCAGCGCGCGGCGTGCTCGATCCAGGCCGCCTTGCTGGTCTCGACGATGTGGTCCTGGCGCGTGACGGACAGCGTGCGCCGCGCCTCGGTGTTTTCCAGCGCGTTGAAGATGTTGTCGTTCTGGGCCTGGGCACCGACCGTGACGTCGGCCGTGAAGTGGTCGGTGCGGTGCGTGTGCCAGGTGTGGACCGCATTCACGCCGCCCGTCACGCGCCGGTCCGGCTGGGCGAACTGGTCGCCGTGGACCGGGTCGTCCATGAAATAGGTGAAGTTCGACCACAGGTCGAGCTGGTTGCGGATGACGTAGGCGTTGACCTTGGACGCGCTGTCGGCCGTGGTCTGGCGCCATACGCCGGACAGGCTGTAGCGGCGCGCCGCGCCGCCGTCGGTATTGTCGATGGCGTCCCAGCGGCCCAGCGTGCCGTTGTCGACGGCGCGTTGCGGGATCTGGTCGGTCGAGTTCCAGCTGCCGTGGTAGGCCATCGCCGTCACGCTCCAGCCGTTGTTGGCGTAGCCGCGGCTGTAGCGCAGCACGCCGTTCAGCTTGCGGTAATCGTCGCCGCGGGTGAAGGGGCCGTCGTTGTGCAGCGCTTCCAGCGCATAGGTGAGGGTGCCGTCCGCGGCATCGCTGGATGCCGCCACCGCGGTCCTGACATAGCCGTTCTGGCCGACGCTGACGGTGGCGACGTCGCGTACCAGGCGGTTCGCATAGGTCACGTAGGCGCTGCCGGCCGAGGCGAAGTCGCCGTCGCGGGCCGAATAGGGGCCCTTGCGGTAATCCAGGCGCGCGGTCAGCTCCGGGATCAGGAAGTTCAGGTCGG
>JAKOOD010000049.1 GCA_022701635.1 Burkholderiaceae bacterium
TGACGCTGCCCACCGACGAGCGCGTGGTCGGCGTGCCGCGCTGCTGCTGCAGCGCCACCGCCGGCGGCAGCCCGTCGATGTCGTCGACTTCCGGCACCGGCATCTGGTGGAACAGGCGGCGCGCATATGGCGACACCGATTCCAGGTAGCGCCGCTGGGCTTCGGCGTACAGGGTGCCGAAGGCGAGCGAGGACTTGCCGGAGCCGGAAACGCCGGTGAACACTACCAGCGCATCGCGCGGGATGTCGAGGTCGACGTTCTTGAGATTGTGCTCGCGCGCGCCGCGCACGCGCACGTGGCCGGGAAGGCCGGCGCTGGACGGGGTCGGCGTGGGGTCCTGCGGGTGATCGGGCTTGCGGCGCATCGGGGTTCCGGGTGGTGGCTTGGAAGGTTTTATTACAACGCACCAGGCCGGGTGGCGGCGGTGCGGTGACGCACGGAACGCGGGCGGCGGCGTCTCCATTTCGCTCTGCGCACCCTGACACGTCATTCCCGCGAAAGCGGGAATCCATGCTGAGCCGCCGAAGTCAGTATGTCTGATGTGCCGAAGTCATTCCGACCTTACCGAATTCTGATATTCAGTATGGATTCCCGCTTGCGCGGGAATGACGGATTCAAGGAATCAAGCGCTCGGCCCTGAGTGCCGCGAACAGGTCGAAGAACGAATCCTCGGTCGCCTGCCAGGCCGCGAACCCCAGCCGCCGGCTGTTCGCCATGTCGGTCATCACCTCGATCGGCCGGCCCAGGTCGAGGTCCGTGTGCCAGGCCGACGCCAGCCGTCCGAGGTCGGCCTCGACCAGGTTGTGCTTCTGGGCGATCTTGCGCCACACCTCAGCGTCGCCCGCCATCTCCTGTTCCAGCGGCCGCACCTGGCCGTCGAAACCGGCCGCCTGCACGCCGAACCAGGCCGCCAGCCGGCGCCACAGCCAGCTCCAGCGGAAATAGTCGCCGTTGGTGATATTGAAGGCGTCGTTTTTCGCGGTATCGGTATCGGCGGCCCAGCGCAGCTGCTTGGCCAGCATGCGCGCATCGGTCACGTCCGACAGGCCGTTCCACTGCGCTTCGGAACCCGGAAACTGGAACGGACGCCCGGTCTCCTTGCAGATCGAGGCGTACACGGCCAGCGTGGTGCCCAGGTTCATCGCGTTACCGACCGCCAGGCCGATGACGGTATGCGGACGGTGCACGCTCCAGGTGAAGCGGTCGCGCGCGGCCGCGGCATAGACCTCGTCTTCCTGGGCGTAATAGAAATTCTCGAGCGGCAGGCGCGGCTGCGCTTCGCGCAGCGGCGTGTCCGGCAGCGTACCCGAGCTGGCGTAGGCTTCGAAGGGGCCCAGGTAGTGTTTGAGGCCGGTGACCAGCGCCACGTGGCGCAGCGACTTCCTGGGGGCCAGCGCGTCCAGCAGGTTGCGCACCATGGCGGCGTTGACGCGGATGTTCTCGGCTTCGGTGTCCTGGCGCATCCAGGTGGTGATGAAGACGTGGGTAGGCGCCGCATTTCCCAGACTCGCGGCCAGCGCTTCGGCCAGCACGGCGGTATCGAGCAGGTCGGCCGCCACCGGGATCAGTCCTGGCAGGTCGCGCGGCGGCGTGCGCGCCAGGCCGTAGACGGTCCAGCCATGGGCCAGCAGTTCGCGGGCGGTGTAGCGGCCGCCGATGCCGCTGGCACCGACCACCAGTGCACTTCGTTGCATGATGCGTTCCTTGTTGTATTGTCCAAAGTTTATTGTGGCCCGTTTCCGCCGGCGGTGGCGCGAGCTTGCTCGGCAACATGGCCGCCCTCGCCTGCCAGCGTTTCCAGCTGCTCAACCACGATCCGCATCGGATCGCTGCCGTCGAAGCGCGCCTTGACCGCGGCGCATTGCCTTGCCACCGCCTTGTCGGTGAGTTGCGTCAGCTTGGCGGCCAGCCGCGCCGCATTCACGCGGTCGGCGCGCAGGCTGGTGCCGACGCCCAGCGCCGTCACGCGCGCCGCGTTGTCGAACTGGTCGTGCGCCAGCGGCACCACCAGCTGCGGCGTGCCGGCGCGCAGCGCCTCGGCGGTGGTGCCGATGCCGCCATGGTGGGCCAGCGCCGCCACCTGCGGCAACAGGCGCCGCAGCGGCACGTAGGCCTGCCACAGGACGGAGGGCGGCAAGTCGGCCGGCACCTGGTCGCGCTGCGGGGTCAGCAGGATCGCGCGCAGCCCGCGTTGGCGCACCGCGGCGCAGGCGTCACGAAAATACGTGCTCGCCTGGAAGTTGCCGGTGCCGTGGGTGAAGACGACCGGCGCCGGTCCGGTGTCGAGGAAGCGTAGCAGTGCCGGCGCCAGCGCCGCATCCGGCTTCGGATCGAACAGCGGAAAACCGGCGCGCGCCAGCGGCTGCGGCCAGTCGGGCGGGGTCGGTGCGAACCACGCGGGAAACAGGGTCAGCGACAGGTCGGCCAGCCCGAACAGATTGGTCAGCAGGCTGGCCATCGGACGCAGGCCGCGCGCCGTGCGCGCCGCGTTCACTTCCGGCAGCGCCACCGGATCGACGAAGGTGCGCGCGCCCCAGCGCCACAGCGCGCGCCGCGCGCCGAACGGCACCCACGACGGCACCCGCCACGGTCCCACCAGCAGCGGGTCGTGCACGGTCGGCAGGTTCTGCGGCGCCAGGTAGGCGGCAGCGACCTTCAGGCCGGGGCGGCGGGCGCGGCACAGGTCGGCCTCGGGCAGCGCCAGCGGGTGCACCAGCAGCACCAGCCGTTCGTCGCCTGGCAGCGCATCGACGAACGCATTGAAGCGCGCCATGCCCGGCCGCGTGGCGCGCCAGACCACGCCGAAGCCGCGCGTCGGATGCCACAGGTCGGGATCGTGCAGCACCGCTTCGTCGGCCGGCAGGCCGGTGAAGTCCAGGCCGGCGTCGACGACGTAGGGCGCATGCTGCGCGGGCGCCAGGAAGCTCACGCGGTGGCCGGCCGCGCGCAGGGCCAGCGCCATCGCCATGAAGGGGAACAGGTCGCCGGCCGAGCCGATGGTGACGACGATGAAATGGATGGGGGAACGGATGCCGGTCTCCGAGGCAAGGACACGGGACGACTCTACGCGAAAGACCGGCGGCGCGGCGCCGTCTTCCGGCCCATGCCGCCGGCCCGGCAATAAAACGCGCTATCATCCGCACTCTTTAGTCCGATACATACACCGCAACGATGAGACCCGATCCCCTGTCGCTGCGCCTGTTCGTCGCCGTCATCGAACACGGCACGATCGCGGCGGCGGCCGCACGCCACCACATCGCCGCCGCGGCGGTGAGCAAGCGCATCAGCGAACTCGAAGCCCAGCTCAACACCCAGTTGCTCATGCGCAGCAACAAGGGCATCACGCCCACCGCCGCCGGCGTCGCCCTGATCAACATGGCGCGCCCGGTGCTGGCCGACCTCGACAACATCGTCGCCCAGATGCACGATTTTTCGCGCGGCACCCAGGGTTCGGTGCGGGTGCTGGCGAATATCTCGGTGATGACGCAGTTCATGCCCCAGGCGCTGAAATCCTTCCTCGAAAAATACCCGCTGGTGCAGGTCAGCCTGGAGGAAAAGGTCAGCACCGCCATCATCCGCGGCATCGAGGACAACACCGCCGACATCGGCATCTTCACCCAGGTGCCGCACGGCGACAACATCGAGGTCTACCCCTTCCGCAACGACGACCTGGTGCTGATCGTGCCGCACGGCCATCCGCTGTCGGGGCGCACCGCGGTGACCTTCGCCGACACCATCGACTACGAATACGTCGGCCTGCACGTCGGCAGCAGCCTGAACTTCCAGCTGGTGCGCGCCGCCAGCGACCTCGGACGCTCGCTCAAGCTGCGCATCCAGGTCAGCGGCTACGACGCCCAGTGCCTGATGGTCGAGGCCGGGCTCGGGATCGGCATCCTGCCGCGCGACAGCCTGCATACCTACAGCGCGCTGAAGCTGCAGTCGATCGCGCTGGACGAGCCGTGGGCGCACCGCCAGCTCGAGATCGCGGTGCGCTCGTACGAGGCGCTGCCGGTCGCGGCCAAGCTGCTGTTCGACCACTTCCTGGGCGTCCACTAGGCGCACCCGAAAAACCTCCATGGCCACGTTGCATCGTCTCGCCGTACTAACGTACTGTCTTCGACGCTGCACCGGCCGGCCGCACCCCTTTCCCTGAAGGTTTGTCAGGCGCTCTCAACGGGTATATCTCCCCGCCATCGCGCCACGCGATGGCGGATTCGCCAACCGCTGCTTTACGTCCCCGCGGCGCTCGTCCATCCTAGGAAAAGACCGAAGGAGACGACCATGCAGCTACCCACCGATGTCCGCATCACCGAAGTCGGCCCGCGCGACGGCCTGCAGAACGAGCCGCACAACCTGCCAACCGCGCACAAGATCGACCTGATCCGCCAGCTGGCCGCGGCCGGCTGCAAGGAAGTCGAGGTCACGGCCTTCGTCAGCCCGAAGGCGATCCCGAACCTGGCCGACGCGGCCGAGGTCATGCGCGGCAGCGCCGGCCTCGGCATCACCCGCTTCGCGCTGATCCCCAACGCCAGGGGCTACCAGCGCGCGCTGGACGCCGGCGCCGACGGCATCACGCTGGTGATGTCGGCCACCGACAGCCATAACCGCAAGAACCTGAACCAGACCGTGGCCGAGTCGATGGCCGAGCTGGCCCCGCTGGCCGCGCGTGCGCGCGACGACGGCCTGGCTGCGCGCCTCTCGGTCTCGATGGTGTTCGGCTGCCCGTTCGAAGGCAATCCGGGCCTGGATCGCATCCGCGCCATCGTCGACCGGATGGCGGGCCACGGCTTCACCCGCATCGGCCTGTGCGACACGATCGGCATCGCCAGCCCGCTGCAGGTGCACGACTGGGTCAGCCGCCTGGTGCGGGAATTCGCCGGCCTGGAATTCGAGCTGCACTTCCACAACACCTACGGCCGCGGCCTGGCCAACGTGCTGGCAGGCCTGCAAGCCGGCGTGACCCGCTTCGACAGCTGCGTCGGCGGCCTGGGCGGCTGCCCGTTCGCACCGGGTGCCACCGGCAACATCGCCACCGAAGACCTGGTGTCGATGCTGGATGCCAGCGGCGTGCGGACCGGCATCGCCCTGGACAGCCTGCTGGCGGCCTCGGACTTCCTGGACGCCCAGCTCGACACCCGCATCCAGAGCAACCGCTGGCAGGTGCACAACGCGCAGCGCCAGTTGCGCAAGGCCGCCTGAACGCACACGAGACACGCGAGGAGACAGAGCATGACAAGTACAAGCGACACCACGAACACTGCACGCAATACCGCACGCAATACCGAACGCAAGCCCGGCCCGCTGGCCGGCATCAAGGTCATCGAGATGGGCACGCTGATCGCCGGCCCCTTCGGCGCGCGCCTGCTGGCCGAATTCGGCGCCGACGTCATCAAGATCGAGCCGCCCGGCAAGGGCGATCCGATCCGCAACTGGCGGGTTCTGCATAACGGCACCTCGCTGTGGTGGTACGTCCAGTCGCGCAACAAGAAATGCATCACCCTCGACTGCGGCGCGCCCGAGGGCCGAGAAGTCCTTAAATCGCTGCTGGCCGAGGCCGACGTACTGATCGAGAACTTCCGCCCCGGCACCCTCGACAAATGGGGCTTCTCGCGCGAAGCGCTGGAAGAGATCAATCCAAACCTGATCATCTCGCGCATCTCCGGCTTCGGCCAGACCGGCCCGTACAGCAAACGCGCCGGCTTCGGCGCGATCGGCGAATCGATGGGCGGCATCCGCCACCTGACCGGCTACCCGGGCATGGCCCCGACCCGCGTCGGCATCAGCCTGGGCGACTCGCTGGCCGCGATGTACGCGGTGATCGGCATCCTGATGGCGCTCTATCACCGCGATGTGCGCCAGGGCGGCGGCCAGGAAATCGACGTGGCCCTGTACGAAGCCGTATTCAGCCTGATGGAAAGCATGGTGCCGGAATACGACCAGAAAGGCGTGGTGCGCGAGCGCACCGGTTCGATCCTGCCCGGCATCGCCCCGTCCAACGTGTACCCGACCCGCGACGGCAAGTACGCCGTCATCGCCGCCAACGGCGACGCCATCGTGCAGCGCCTGCTCAAGGCGATGGGCCGCGAAGACCTGGCCGGCGACGAGCGCTTCGCCAGCAACGAGGTGCGCGTCCGGCACATGGACTTCATCGACGGCCTGATCGGCGCCTGGAGCGCCACCATGGACCTCGACACCTGCCTGAACGTGCTCAACGAGTACGCGATTCCGGCCGGGCCGATCTACAGCATCGAGGACATCTTCCGCGACGCCCAGTACCAGGCGCGCGAGATGATCCTCGACGTCGCGCATCCGGAATTCGGCACGCTGAAGGTGCCGGGCATCGTGCCCAAGCTGAGCAAGACCCCGGGCAGCGTGGCATGGCTGGGTCCCAAGTTGGGTGAACACAACCTCGAGGTGCTGAAGCAGATCGGCCTCACCGACGCACAGATCGCGCAGATGGCCGCACAGGGGGTGATCTGATGGCACGCACCCTGTACGACAAGCTGTGGGAGCAGCACCTGGTGCACGAGGATGAACACGGCACCGCCTTCATCTACAT
>JAKOOD010000233.1 GCA_022701635.1 Burkholderiaceae bacterium
TTGATACGTTGCTTACCGGTGGCATCCGTGAACACATCAAAATCCTCATACGTGACCTTGTACGCCATCATCGAAAACCCATCCAGTGTCACCTTGTGCAACGGCCTGGAATACGTATCGATATCGTAGTACTGGCCAGCGCCATTGCCCCAGTCGCCCATGTCGAACGTCCCGCCCTTGAGCGGCCGAAGCGAACCCTTCACTTTCGTGAGAAGCGCCTGCACACGGATCTCGACAGAGGCAGGCGACACCGCTTGCGGCGACGTTGCGGCTTCAGCGCCGATCGCAGACATAGGCAAACCACCGTACGCAAAACACAGGGCGACGAGTTGACGGCGCATTACAGCTATTTTCATATCGTGGCTCATATAGTTATCCAGGCAAAATCCCATCCTGCTGAATCAAAGCAGCCTGCCGCAACTGCGCATCCTCATTACTCACACAAACCACCGGCCCGAAACGCTCGAGCACGTAGTGTCGCGCCAATGCCAGCGCCGTGATGAACGGTACGGTGCCGCTGCTGCCGCACGCCACGCCCACGCAGACGATGTCGCCCGCCTCGTCGAGCTGGGGCATCATGACCGATGCGTATCCCATCAATTCCAATACACGGCTCGAGCGGTGGCCGGTATCGGCGACGATCATCACCACATCCGTGAAGTCGATATTGCGGCGCTTGACGGCGCGTTTAGTCAGTTCTTCCAATACGTTCGGGTCGACGCGCTTCATGTCGTCGGCCGACACGCCGTGCTGCGCTTCCTCCACCGGATCCAGCACGACGAAATCGGTCAGCTGCCGCGCATGCGCCTGCGCCAGATCGGCCAGCACCAGGCCGGCCGCCCCTTCGCCGGGAATCAGGCCTTGCGGCCGGGTCGACGTGAACAGCTTGCCTTCGGCGGCCCATTTGTCGACGCACGCCTGGTCGATGTGCGAGGCGCAGGCGACGACCAGGGCTGCCAGCGGCTGCGCTTGTTGCAGGGTGTCGTGGGCCAGGCGACTGAACACGGCCGATGGCGCCGGAGCGCCGGGATCGGCCGCCACGTCGGCGGACGTCACCACGGCCTCGGATGCCCAGCCGGACCGTTCGACCATGTGCCGGAGCCATGCGGCGGCTGCCTGGCGCTGCTCGGCATGCCAGTCCGGCGGCAGCAGCGGCACCAGTTGCAGCACCGGCAGCGCGCCCTCGATACCGGCGAAGGCACTGATCGCGGACAGCGTCAGGTCGCCGGTGACGGCGCTGGCCAGGATCAGCGCACGCCATTCGGCGTCGCTGAACTGCAGGTCCGCCATGCCGCGATGCGCCAGCCATGCGGCGATCTCTTCCTGCAGGGCCGCGTCGGCGGCATCGCCGCTGCGCGCCGTCATGACCGGGAAACCGTCGTCGTCGATCAGTTCACGATCCAGGTCCGCACGGGCCTTGCCGCCGGCGATGGCGGCCGCCAGTTCGTCGGCCGATGCGCCATGCGGTGAGCGCAACGCACTGGCCAACACGGCGAGCGGCATTGCTCTGGGAGGGGCAGGGGGCGCGCCTGCCGCCTTGGCGGGCCCCGGTTCGGGGATGGAGGCGGCGACGCGCGGCAGGATCGACCTGGCGCCGAGCCATGCGAAGCCTGTCAGCGCCAGTGGCATCGCCAATAGAAAGGCGACGAATTCACCCGCGCCGGGCGAGCTTCGGGTCGAGCGCCAATAAGCGATCGAGATGCCCCAGCAGGCCAGGAAAACAAAGCCGCCCATCAGGCTGTTGACGATCCAGGCAGGCGTTTTCGGGATGGAGGAAGAAATGGTCGAAGCCATGGTCCTAGATAGTGTCGATGGTGGTTTGCTGGCCTGCGATCAGGGTGGCGCCGCACGCTGTTTTATCGCCGTGCCGTGCGACCGGTTTGCCGTCGACGATCATGGTCGTATCGCCGCTGGCAATGGTGTTGTTGCCGTGCTTGGGACAACTCACTTTGTCGCCCATGCGTGCAATGCCGGTTCCTGCGATATCGCTGTGGGATGAGGCTTCCAGCACGGCCCCGCCGTGGGATGTCTTGTCGCCCTTTCTGATCAATGGCCCTGCCATGCCGGATCCTTTCTTTTGATGGTCAATCGCTGCCATAAAACAGTTTGACAGCAAGGCAGCGTGATTAGTGGCTGTAGGCAATTCAAATGATTAGGCGCAAAAATGGCCAATTCGAATGGTGTAACTTGGCAACAATTTAGTTTTCCCACAGTGCTTGGAGATCGCGATGAAAAAACAGGCGTTCGTTGTTCCCTTGTTTGCATTGGCGGTATTGGCAGGGTGCGGCAAGCCGGTGCCGAAGGAAAAGCTGGCCTATGTCGGAGAATGGCAGGAACCGAACATGTATCTGCTGATTACCGAGAATGGATCGGTCACCTATAAACGCATCAAAAACGGCAGCACGACGTCAATCGACGGGCCGCTCAAAGGATTTGAAGGGGATAATTTCGACGTGGGTGTCGGTCCGGTGGCGACGACATTTGTCGTCAACAAGCCGCCGTACCAGGTGGGAGACCAATGGAAGATGGTGGTGGATGGCCAGGAATTGGTCAAGACGCCGGACGCGAGCTGATTGCAAGCACAGGAATTTCGCGGCCCCGTCTGCCGCGAAATTCCCTTGCCGCTTCAGGACGCCACCGCCATCAATTCCAGCTTCAATCCCTTCATCCCCGACGGCACGTAAATCGAGATCGACTGCGCCTGCAGCATGCGCTCGTACATGTGCCCTTTCGGATCCAGCGTGAAATAACAGGTATCGGGCCGCACCGGCACCGCGGCCGGCAATTGCGGCGCGTAGTGCAGGCGCACGCCGGGCAGGGCGGCCAGCACGCATTTCTCGACGTCGTCCGGGGCGCCCACCTTGAAGCGCAGCGGCACCACATCCACCAGCTCCAGCGCCGCGATGTCGGCCGAGACCGCGATATAAAACGTGGTCTTGTCGTCGATCTTGCCGGAGTCGAGCATGCCCAGGTGATACGAAGGTCGCGCCTCGTTTAGCGCGATGGCGAAATACTTCGACGAGATCACGGTATCCAACAATTCGCGGATGATCTGGTGCAGCTTGGCGAAGCCCGGGCCGGGATCGCCGTGCTGGTAGGGCGGCAGGTCGGCGAGGGTCCAGCTTTTGGAAAACGTCATCAGGCCGCCGGCCACCGCGAGCAATTGTTCGTACAGCCGTTCCGGGTGCAGCGATGGATGGTGGAAGTGATGCGTCAGCGTGGCATGGGCGGCGCTGGCCGTGTGCAGCAGCCAGAACGAGGACATATCGCCGGATCGGAATTCGATCACGTTGCGGCTCGGTTCGCGCTGGTGGCCGTACAGGGCGCTGACCTTGGCCTGCAGCGCGTCGAGCAGGCGCCGCAGTTGCAGGAACAGCACCGGCGCAGCCTCGACCGACAGACTGGGCGGCACGAAGGCCGGGTCGGTCTCGAAGCCGCCGGTGGTGGCGCGGCGCAGCCGCAGCAGCGGGAAGTGGATATAGGCGTCGCGCGCTTCGAATTCGGACACCAGGCGCATCGTTTTCTTGAGGTAAGCCAGCTGCACCGGAGCGGCCTGGGTGTACAGGTCCGGGGTTTCCTGATTGGCCTGCACGAAGCGCGCCGTGTTGCTGGACTGGCCCGGCTGCACGAAATTGCCGGTGAACGGTTTCAGGCCGGGCAGGGCGGCGTAATACGTCACGCTTTGCTGCGCGTGTGTGAGCTGGCCCAGGTCGATCGCGGGTGGTAGTTCGTCGATGGCGGGCGCATCGAGCAGTTCGCCATCCTGGAAACGCAGCGACAGGTCGAGCAGGCGCAAGACGTTGTCGGCCAGCGCTTCGCGGTCGATCTGCAGGCGCTCCACGCCCCAGGCATACGGATGCGCCGCGCGGATGCCTTTGTGCAGCCGGTGTTCATGGTATGCGTCCTGGCGCTGGAAATGCTGGGGACGCAGCAGCAAGCCTTCGCCCCAGAGTACTTTGCCGCTCATCTTTCCTCCCATGTTGTCGATGGCATCGCGCAACGCTAAGTGAACAACTAAGTGAACAACTGAGTGAGCAACATAGCCTTTCAAACTAGCTCTTGCATCCCAACAACAGTCAGTTTTGCGTTCGCTCAAGCGCGAGTGTGGCGTGCCTAAATGACCTATTTTTTCGGGGCGACGTGTGTGAAGATGGCGGTTTGCGAGCTGCGCACGCCACCATGAAGGGGGTCTTGATGAAGGGTTTTACGCCTGGGTTCTTTGATCGCCTGCTGGGCACGCCGGTGCGCCACGCGGCCGGCACCACGCTGCTGCGCATGTCGGTCGAGGACATGAAGGATGCCGTGGCGCGCGACCTCGAAGCCTTGCTGAATACGCGTTCGGTGCTCCCCGAGGGCTTGCTGAAGGCTTACCCCGAGTGCAGCGAATCGATCGTCAGCTACGGCATGATCGACTTCGCCGACCTGTCCTTGTCGAGCCCATCCGACCGCGCCCATATCTGCGCCTGCATCGAAAAGACGATTGCCTGCCATGAGCCGCGCCTGCGCGAGGTCAAGGCGCTGCTCGAAATGCGCGAGGGCACCATCAATCGCCTGAACTTTTCGATCACGGGACTGCTGGTCGCCAGCGCGTCCGAAGAGCCGGTCAACTTCGATGCCGTGCTGCAGCCGTCGACGCTGCAGTACAGCATCAGCAAGACCGGCCGCACTGCTGCCGCACCGGCAGCCGCGCCGGGAGGAGCCTGAGCTTGGAACAATTACTCCCTTACTATGAAAGCGAGCTCGGCTACCTGCGCCGCAACCTGCGCGATTTCGCCGAGCGCTATCCGAAGATCGCCGGCCGCCTCCTGATCAGCGGCGAGGTCTGCGAAGATCCGCACGTCGAACGCATGATCGAATCGTTCGCGCTGCTGAATGCGCGCATTGCCAAACGCCTCGACGACGATTACCCGCAATTCACGGAAGCCCTGTTCGAGGTGCTGTATCCGCATTACCTGCGGCCCTTTCCCTCCTGCTCGATCGCGCACTTCGATTGCGGCGGCATGGCCAAGCAGCAGACCGGCGCCAGCGTGATCGCGCGCGGCACCCAACTGAACACGCGGCCGGTGCGCGGCGCCGCCTGCACCTTCCGCACCGTGTATCCGGTGACGGTGGCGCCGCTGACGCTGAGCGGCGCCAGTTTCGCCGCCATCCTCCACGCCCCCGAGGCGGTGCGCGCACCGGCGGGCGCATCGTCCAGCCTGAGCCTGAGCTTCAGCAGCAGCGCCGAACAGGCCGGGGCCGGCCAGCTCGGCATCGACACGCTGCGCCTGTTCATCGACGGCGAACCCTCGTTCTGCGCCGCCCTTCGCGATGCCCTGTTCATGCGCGGCCTGGCGGCCTGGGCCGAGGCCGACCACGATGGCCGCTGGACCGCCTTGCCGGCCGTGCCGATCCGTGCGGCCGGCTTCGGCGACGACGAGGCGCTGATCGATTTTCCGGCACGTGCCCATCCCGCCTACCGCCTGCTGACCGAATACTTTTGCTTCCCCGAAAAATTCAATTTCTTCGACGTCGACCTGGGTGCGCTGGCGGCGGTGCTCCCCGCCGGGACCAGAACCATCACGCTGCACCTGGCGCTGGGCGGCGTGCGTGCCGATTCCAACACGGCGCGCATGCTGGGCACCCTGTCGACCAATAATGTGCTGCTCGGCTGTACACCGGTGATCAACCTGTTCCGCCAGCGCGGCGAGCCGATCCGCCTGACGCACACCACGGCCAGCTATCCGGTGCTGGCCGACGCCCGCCGCGCCTTTGCGTACGAGGTCGTCTCGATCGATTCGGTGCACCTGGTGCGCCAGACGCCGCAGGGCGACACCATCGTCCAGTTCCGCCCCTTTTATTCGCTCCGCCACGCGCAGACGCCGGAGCAGAACGGCCATTACTGGGCCATGCGGCGCGACGATACGCTGCTCGACCGCAGCCCCGGCTTCGAGGCGCAGATCTCGATCGTCGATATCGACTTCGACCCGGCCGAGGTCGAAACCGATACCCTGAACCTGGAACTGACCTGCTCCAACCGCGATCTGCCGGCCCTGCTGCCGTATGGCCAGCGCGGCGGCGATCTGTTCCTCGAAGGCGGCTCGAGTGCGCGCGCGATCAGCTTTCTGCGTAAGCCCAGCCTGTCGTACCGCTTCGAGCGCGGGCACAACGCGCACTGGCGCCTGATTTCCCACCTCGCACTGAACCACCTGTCGCTGGCCGACGGCGGCGTCGAGGCCTTCCGCGAAATGCTGGCGCTGTACGATTTACCACGCTCGGCATCGTCGCAGCGCCAGATCGGCGGCATCGCCGGCATCGAACAGCGTCCCGCCAGCGCCTGGCTGTCCGGCAATCCGTTTACTTGCCTGGTGCGCGGCGTCGACGTGCGCCTGAGCATCGACGAGGAAGCCTTCGTCGGCAGCGGCATCCACGCCTTTGCCCACATCGTCGAGCGCTTCCTGGCGCTGTACGTGCACGCCAACAGTTTTACGCGCTTGGTCGTGGTCTCCAACAAGTCGGGCGAGGATTTATGGACATGTTCACCCCGAAGCGGCGATTTGAGCCTGCTGTAATCCAGCGCCTGTTCGAGTCACCCTGGCGCTTCGACTACTTCCAGGCAGTGCGCATGCTCGAGCTCTGGCTCAGGAAACATGGCCTGCCGCAGCAGGGCATGGTCGCCAACTACCTGCGCTTCCAGAACTCGACCTCGCTCGGCTTCCCGCCCAGCCAGCTGGAAGCGATCGGCACCGAGCCGCCCGAACTCCTTCGCGACGCACGTTCGCTGGGTGAAGCGCTGCAGGCCGGCACGCTGCGCTACGTGCGCGTCACGCCTGCCTTCATGGGTTTGCTGGGCGGCCACGGCGTGCTGCCGGCCCATTACACCGAGCGCATCGCCGAGCACCAGGCCGCGCAGCGCGACGACGGCGCGCGGGCCTTGCTGGACACCTTTTCGAACCGCTCGCTGGCGCTGTTCTACCAGGCATGGTGCAAGTACCGGCTAGCCCTGAAATACCAGGCCGATGGCAAGGATGGCTTCCTGCCCCTGCTGCTGAGCCTGGCGGGCGTGGGCAGCGCATCCCTGCGCCGGCGCCTGGCGCACGACGACGATGGCGCGGTACTGGACGAATCGATCGGCTATTTCGCGGGATCGCTGCGGCACCGGCCGGCGTCGGCGGTGCAGATGGCGCGCGTGCTGTCCGACTATTTCGGGCAGCCGGTGCATGCCGAACAGTTCGTCGGCAGCTGGTACGCCGTGCCGCTGGCGCAGCAGACCGTGCTGGGTTGCCCGACCGCGGTGCTGGGCAGCAGCGCCATGGCCGGCGGCCGGGTGTGGCAGCGCGACCTGCGCCTGCGGCTCATCATCGGTCCGCTCGATCACGCCGGGTTCGCCGCCTTCCTGCCCGGCGGGCGCGCGGCGCGGGCCCTGGCCAGCCTGGTGCGGATGTTCACCGGGGTGACGCTGGAATACGAGGTGGAGCTGGTGCTGCGGGCGGCGGACGTGCGCAGCGTCACCATGGAACCCCAGCAGAAGCGCGGGCGGCTGGGGTGGGATGCCTACCTGGTCGAGGGACCGCAAACGCGGGATCGGCATGACGTCCACTACGACATCCACGCTACGTAACGCATAAACCACATAAAAAAACGTCGTCCCTGCCTGCGCGGGGACGACGTTTTTAAGCTAACTGACTAAACAGTTCAGCTGAAGGGGTGAATCAAGCCGCCGAACCGATGATCTGGTTGAAAGTCGCGCTCGGACGCATCGCAGCCTTGACCTTGGCCGCATCCGGCTGGTAGTAGCCGCCGATGTCGACCGGCTTGCCCTGCACTTCCAGCAGCTCGGCGACGATCTTCTGCTCGTTGTCCGCCAGTTGCTGCGCCAGCGGCTTGAAGAAGGCGGCCAGTTCGGCGTCCTCGGTCTGCGCGGCCAGTTCCTGGGCCCAGAACAGCGACAGGTAGAACTGGCTACCGCGGTTGTCCAATTCTCCGGTCTTCGGCGACGGCGACTTGCGGTTGTCCAGCAGCTTGCCGGTGGCCGAATCGAGGGTCTTCGACAGCAGCTTGGCGCGCGCGTTGCCGGTCTTGATGCCCATGTCTTCCAGGCTCACGGCCAGCGCCAGGAACTCGCCCAGCGAATCCCAGCGCAGGTGGTTTTCCTCGGTCAGCTGCTGCACGTGCTTCGGTGCCGAACCGCCGGCGCCGGTTTCGTACATGCCGCCACCGGCCATCAGCGGGACGATCGACAGCATCTTGGCGCTGGTGCCCAGTTCCAGGATCGGGAACAGGTCGGTCAGGTAGTCGCGCAGGATGTTGCCG
>JAKOOD010000072.1 GCA_022701635.1 Burkholderiaceae bacterium
CCGCTCGACCTGTGGCAGCTGGCCTGCGGCCAGCTCGATGCCTTTGCCGAACGTTTGCAGGCGGCCGGCCTGGCGCTCGACCTCGGCCCGGCACCGGCGCACGGCACCGTGCTGGCCGATCCCGACCGCATGCGCCAGGTGCTCGACAACCTGCTGGAAAACAGCCTGCGCTACACCGCCCCGGGCGGACGCGTGGCCCTGCACGCACAGGCCGAGCGCGGCAGGCTGCAGCTGCACCTCGACGACAGCGCCCCCGGCGTGCCGGACGCCGCACTGGCGCGCCTGGGCGAGCGCTTCTACCGCATCGACGCCTCGCGCAGCCGCGCCCACGGCGGCGCCGGCCTCGGCCTGGCGCTGTGCCGGCGCCTGCTCGACGCGCAGGGCGCGTCGCTGGCCTTCGGACGGTCGCCGCTGGGTGGCTTGCGGGTCACCATCACCATCGCGCTACTGAAGGAAACCGCATGAGCACACGCATTGCCATCGTCGAGGACGAGCCGGAGCTGGCCGCGCTGGTGGCCGACTACGCGCGCGCCGCCGGCTACGAACCCGCGCTGTTCGACGACGGCGCGCGGGCGCTGGCGGCGTTCCGGGACACGCAGCCCGACCTCGTCGTGCTCGACCTGATGCTGCCCGGCCTCGACGGCCTGAGCGTGTGCCGCGCGCTGCGCGCGTTCTCGCAGGTGCCGGTGATCATGGTCACGGCGCGGGTCGAGGAAATCGACCGCCTGCTGGGCCTGGAAGCCGGCGCCGACGATTACCTGTGCAAGCCCTTCAGCCCGCGCGAACTGATGGCGCGCATCAAGGCGATCCTGCGCCGCAGCGGCCATGGGGCAGCGGTACTTGCCGTCGACAGCGCCGCGCACCGCGTCACCGTGCACGGCAAGCCGCTCGACCTGACGCCCAGCGAATACGGCATCCTGGCCGCGCTGGCGCGCCGTCAAGGCCAGGTGTTTTCGCGTGCCCAGCTGCTCGACCTGGCGCGCGAAGGCAACGCCAGCCTCGATGTCACCGACCGTGCCATCGACAGCCACATCAAGAATTTGCGGCGCAAACTGGAGGCGGTGCTGCCGGGCGTCGAGGCGATCCATTCCATCTACGGGCTGGGCTATCGGTTCGATCTCTGAGCGGTTCGATCCCTGAGCGGTTCGATTTATAAGCAGCCTCTCCAAATTGTCTCCACATTCGGGCGGCATCATGGTTTCACTCAACTCACTGACCGGAGAAAAAACCATGAAACGTCTTCACCTGCACCACCCGATCCTGCTGCTGGCCCTGATCGCCGCCGCGCCCGCCACCTTCGCCCAGCAACCCCAGGCACGGGTCCAGTGCTCGGCCGCCAACGGCGACTGCCCGCCGCTGCCGGCGCCGCCAGCACCGCCCGCACCGGGCGTGCGTGGCGTGCCTGTACCGCCAGCGCCGCCCGCACCGCCTGCACCGGGAATGCGTGGCGTCCCCGTGCCGCCTGCACCGCCTGCAGCGGGAACGCGTGGCGTGCCCCCCGCGCCACCGGCACCGCCTGCGCCGGGAATGCGTGGCGTGCCCGTGCCGCCTGCGCCACCGGCACCGCCTGCACCGGGAATGGGTGGCGTGCCTGTGCCACCTGCCCCGCCCGCACCACCTGCGCCGGGAATGCGTGGCGCCCCTGTGCCACCTGCACCGCCTGCGGCGGGAACGCGTGGCCTGCCCGTGCCGCCTGCCCCGCCGGCGCCGCCCGCGGCGGGTATGCATCCGCGGCCCCCGCACGCAGCCTCCGCGGCCACGCCACCTGCTCCGCCGGCCCCGGCCGTGCCGCCGGTGCCGCCTGAGCCGAAGGAGGCCCCGCGCGACGACCGCGCCCGCTGACCCGGCGGCGGCCCGGGCCCGCCTCGACTTTTGCAAGCCGATACTTTATGCTGGCCCGCATGCCGTCCCCGACTCCGCCGAAACCGACCGCCTCCGAACTCGAGCTGCTGCGCATCCTGTGGCAGCTCGGTCCGGCCACGGCGCGGCAGGTGCACGATGCCGTCGCCGCGGAGCGTCCCGACTTGACCGCCGCCACCGTGCTGCGCCTGCTGCAGCTGATGCATGGCAAGGGTTTGCTGGTGCGCGACGAAAGCCTGCGTGCCCACGTGTACGCACCAGCCCAGCCGCAGGACGCGATGCAGACCAACCTGGTCAGCGAACTCATCCATAAAGCCTTTTCCGGCTCCGGCAAGGCCCTGATCCTGGCCGCCCTGCGCGGCCACGTCAGCGCCGGGGAGCGCGCCGAGATCAAGGCCATCCTCGACGGGGACAAGGCACCGTGAACCCGGCTGTCGAGCGCGATGCCGATCCCGGTCTCGATCCGCCTCCCGTGGCGCCGCGGGAACCCGAACTCGAGGATTGCTGCGGCACCGGCTGCGTGATGTGCGTGTTCGACGCCTACCAGATTGCCCTGGAGAACTACCAGGCGGCACTGCTCGCCTGGCGGGCGCGCCATCCCGACCAGCCGGCCTAGCGCACTCTGTTCACTGACGAACAATCGATCGCGGCGCCTGTCATTACAATTACGTCTTCTACAACCGATGTGGAGGCATTCATGTTTGACATGGATCTGCCCTGGTGGGAATTCGTCGCGCGCGGCGCGCTCGTTTATCTGGCCTTACTGGCAATGGTGCGGCTGTCGGGGCGGCGCACGATCAGCCAGCTGACGCCCTTCGACCTGCTGGTGGTCATGCTGCTGTCGGAAGCGGTGTCGAACGGCCTGTCCGGCGGCGACGACTCCGTCAGCGGCGGCCTGATCATCGCGGCCACGCTGATCGTGCTGAATGCCAGTATCGGCATGCTGTCGGCGCGCAGCCGCAAGATGGAAGCGCTGTTCGACGGCGAGACCGTGCTGCTCGGACGCGACGGCGTGTTCTTCGACAAAGTGGTCAAGCGCAACCGCGTCGGCCAGTCCGACATCGAACAGGCGCTGCGCGAAGCCGATTGCTCGCGTCAGGAAATGCAGTGCGCCTTCCTCGAAGCCGGCGGTAGCATCACCATCACGAAGCGGCCGTTGGCCACCGACCCGCCCAGGACCTGACGGCCCGGACACCTGGGCATTTCCGTATCTCACTCGCCGCTGAGCATTATCTCAGCCGTACGGTGTGCACCCGTACGCGCCGCCGGTGCTAAGTTTTTGTGCAGCACCCCAGGACGGGGTGCGCGTCGCAGGACTTATGCTCAACAGGAGAGTTCCATGAAACACGTTCTGTCTGTTCTCGCACTCGCTGCGGGTACCGCCCTGGCAGCGCCGGCCTTCGCGCAATCCGGCACCTTCCGGGCGGTCGCCAGCGGACCGGCCGAATCGCCACCGAACGGCTCGGCCGGCAGCAGCCTGGTGACGATCGACGTCATCGGCACCCAACTGACGGTCGACGCACCGTTCCAGGACCTGACCGGCACCACCACCATGGCGCACGTGCACTGCTGCACCGCCGATCCGTTCACCGGCGTGGCGCCGGTCGCGGTACCGTTCACCGGCTTCCCGACCGGGGTCCGCAGCGGGACCTACAGCGCCACCGTGTCGCTCGACGATGCGGCATCGTACGACCCCGTCTTCCTGGCGGCCAACGGCGGCACCGCCCAGGGCGCGTATTCGGCGCTGGTCGACGCCATGCTCGCCAACGAGGCCTACGTCAACATCCACAGTTCGGCCTATCCGAACGGCGAAATCCGCGGCTTCGTGGTGGCGGCGCCGAT
>JAKOOD010000093.1 GCA_022701635.1 Burkholderiaceae bacterium
TGCACGGCCGCGGCCCAGGCGGATTCGCCGCCGGCCATGCTGAAGCTGGCCGGCTATTATCGCGAAGGCGGCGCCGTGCCGCAGAACCTGCGCCTTGCCCGCTACTGGTACGACCAGGCCGCCCAGCGTCACAATCATGAAGCGCAGTTCCGCCTCGGGCTGATGCTCAGCGACGGCGAGGGCGGCGATGCGAACGTCGCGCAGGCTCGCTTCTGGCTCGAGCACGCCGCCATGGAAGGCTACGCGCCCGCCTACCTGCCGACCGCGATCCTGTACGCGAATGCCGCGCCGGATCCCGCCACCGGTGCCCTGAGGCCTGAAGACCTGGCCAGGATCTACATGTGGAACCGCGCCGCCAAGGCCAGCACCATGAACCCGGTGCAACTAGCGGAAATCGATCGCATCGAAAAACTGGTGCTGACCGTCATGCCGGCGCCATGGCAGCCCGACCTGGATCGCCGCGTTGCCGATCATCTTGCCAAGCACCCGCAGCAAAACACTGCATCCAACTAACAACCAAAGTCCGCTAGGGAAACATATGGACCGTCACGCCTCAATCAATCGAATTTATCGCCTCGTCTGGAGCCACGTGCACAAGACCTGGGTCGTCGTCGCGGAAACCGCGCGCGGCCGCGGCAAGAAGACCAACCGCAAGCTGCTGGCCGCAAGTGTACTGTCGGCCGCCGCGCAACTGGCGCACGCCGGGCCCACAGGAGGACAGGTGACAGCCGGCAGCGCGGCGATCCAGCAGGCGGGCACCACCACGACGATCAACCAGTCCACCCAGAATCTGTCGCTCTCTTGGCAGAGCTTCAACACGACTGGCGGCGAGACGGTCAACTTCGTGCAGCCATCGCGCAGCGCGATCGCGGTCAACCGCATCCTCGACACCAACGGCACCCAGTTCATGGGCAAGCTGAATGCCAACGGCCAGGTCTACCTGATCAACCCGAACGGCGTGCTGTTCGGCGCCGGCGCGCAGGTCAACGTCGGCGGCCTGGTCGCATCGACACTCGATGTCGGCGATGGGGCGCTCGCCGGCGCGGCGCGCCAGTTCAGCGGCGCCGGTACCGGCAGCATCGTCAACCGCGGCAGCATCACGACGGCCAAGGGCGGCTACGTGGCCTTCCTCGGCAACCGTGTCAGCAACCAGGGCAACATCACCGCGCCGGCGGGCACCGTGGCGCTGGGCGCGGGTAGCGACGTCACCCTCTCGTTCGCCGGCAACAGCCTGGTGAACATGCAGGTCAACAAGAGCACGCTCGACAATCTCGCGGAAAATGGCGGCCTGATCCAGGCCGACGGCGGCGCCGTGATCCTGTCCGCGGGTGCCAAGGACGCGGTGCTGGCCAGCGTGGTCAACAACACCGGCATCGTCCAGGCGCATAGCGTGGACAACGTCAACGGCACCATCGTGCTGGGCGGCGGGCAGCAGAGCACGGTCGGCAACGGCGGCACGCTCGACGCTTCGGGCGCGGCTGCGGGCCAGCAGGGCGGCACCGTGAAGGTACTCGGCGATCACGTCGCGCTCGCGGCCGGCAGCAAGATCGACGTGTCGGGCGATGCGGGCGGCGGCACGGCCATGGTCGGCGGTAATTTCGTCGGTGGCGGCACCGAGCGGCACGCGCTGGACACGACCGTGGCGGCCGGCGCGACCATCCATGCCGACGCCACCGCCGCCGGCAACGGCGGCCAGGTCGCCGTATGGTCGGATGGGGTGACGCAATTCAACGGCGCCATCAGCGCACGCGGCGGCCAGAACAGCGGCGACGGCGGCCGCATCGAAACCTCGGGCCACACGCTCAAGATCGGCGCGGACGCGTCGATCAGCACCGCGGCCGCGCACGGCAAGGCCGGCGACTGGCTGCTCGATCCGCAAGACCTCACCATCGGCGGTTTCGAACCCGGCGACGGCGACATCACGGGCGACCAGATCAACGTCGCACTGCAGAGTTCGAACGTCACGATCCGGACCGGCCCGAGCGTCAGCTACCAGGGCATGCCGAACGCCAGCAATGGGCAGCCGGGCAACGGCGACATCATCCTTGCGAACGGATCGCTGGTCGGCGGTTCTAACTGGACCAGCGGCACGACGGTGACGCTGAGCGCCTACCGGAATATCGACGTGCGCGGCACCAGCTCGATCGATGCCGGCAGCGGCACCGGGACTATCGTCCTGCGTGCCGACAATACGGGTACCGGCGTGGGCACCGTGAAGTTCAGTAATGAAGCCAACATCTACGGCAGCAGCGTCGGCACGATCCAGATCTACTACAACCCGGCCAGCTATGCGGCGCCCACGGCTGGCGTCGACAATTACGCCACGATGCAGGACCTGAATGGCAACCCGACGATCAATAATGCCAACCTGAACACCTACATGCTCATCAATTTTGCTGCGAACGTCGGCAGCAAGACTTATGACGGCACCAATACCGCGAGCCTGAATGGCTTGACGGTACTGAACAACGCACCCACCAACGTGTACGACGCTTCCGGCGCGTATGCCACCTTTGTCGACAAGAACGTCGGGGTCGACAAGACAGTCATCATCAACGGCATCGCCTTCACGGGCAACAATGCCGGCAAATACGCGTTCAATGGCCTGGACAGCAAAACCGCAACCATCACCAAGGCCGCCGTGAACGTGTCGGGCGTGACCGCCAACAACAAGGTGTACGACGGCACCACCGCCGCCACCCTGTCCGGCACCGCAACCGTGAGCGCCTTCGCCGGCGACGCCGTGTCGGTCACGGGCAGCGGCAGCGCTAGCTTCAGCGACAAGAACGCCGCTGCCGGCAAGACCGTCGCCGTCGGCGGCTTCGCGTTGAGCGGCGCCGACGCCGGCAATTACAACATCGTGCAACCGACCGGGCTGGTGGCCACCATCGCCAAGGCCAACCTGGCCGTGACCGGTATTGGCGCGAACAGCAAGACCTACGACGGCACCACCGCCGCGACCCTGTCCGGCGCCGCGGCCGTGGCGGCCTTCGGCGCCGACGCCGTCACCGTGAACGGTACCGGCAGCGCCAGCTTCGCGAACAGAAACGCCGGCAGCGGCAAGCCGGTGACCGTCGCCGGCTACACCCTGGGCGGTGCGGACGCCGCCAACTACAACATCGTGCAGCCGACCGGCCTGACCGCCACCATCAGCAAGGCTGGTCTGGCCCTGTCCGGCCTGTCGGTCAGCGACAAGGTCTACGACGGCACCACCAGCGCGACCCTGGCGGGCGTTGCCAGCGTGACGCCGATCGGCGGCGATGTCGTCTCGCTCAGCGGCAGCGGCAGCGCGGTCTTCGCCGACAAGAACGTCGGCGCCAACAAGGCCGTGAACGTCGGCGGCTACGCTCTGAGCGGCGCCGACGCCGGCAACTACAACCTCGTGCAGGCGGGCGGCTTGACGGCCACCATCGGCAAGGCCAACCTCGCGATCAGTGGCGTGAGCGCGAACAACAAGGTCTACGACGGCACCACCGCCGCGACCTTGTCCGGCAGCGCGACCGTGAGCGCCATCGGCGGCGACGTCGTGGCGGTCACGGGCACCGGTAGCGCCGTCTTCGCCGACAAGAATGCCGGCAGCGGCAAGGGCGTTACCGTCGGCGGCTTCACCCTGAACGGCGCCGATGCCGCCAACTACTACGCGATCCAACCGACCGGCCTGCTCGCGGACATCGCCAAGGCCGACCTGGCCATCACGGGCGTGACCGCCAAGAATAAGGTCTACGATGGCACGACCGCCGCGACCCTGACCGGCAATGCCACCGTGGCCGCCTTCGGCGCCGACGCGGTGTCGGTCAGCGGCAGCGGCGCGGCCAGCTTCGCCGACAAGAACGCAGGCGGCGGCAAGTTGGTGACCGCCAGCGGCTACACCCTGAGCGGCGCCGATGCGGGCAACTACAACGCCGTGCAACCGACCGGCCTGAGCGCCACCATCAGCAAGGCCAACCTGCAGTTGACCGGCCTGTCGGTGAGCGACAAGGTCTACGACGGCACCACGGCCGCGACCCTGTCCGGCGCTGCAAGCGTGACGCCGATCGGCGATGACGAGGTCTCGATCACCGGCAGCGCCAGCGCGGTCTTCGCCGACAAGAACGCCGGCGCCAACAAGGCCGTGAACGTCCTCGGCTTCACCTTGGGCGGTGCGGATGCCGGTAACTATAGGCTGCTGCAGGCGGGCGGCTTGACGGCCAACATCGGCAAGGCCGACCTCGCGATCGCGGGCTTGACCGCGAACAACAAGGTGTACGACGGCACCACCGCCGCGACCTTGTCCGGCAGCGCGACCGTGGGCGCCATCGGCGGCGACGTCGTGGCCGTTACGGGCACCGGTAGCGGCACCTTCGCCGACAAGAATGCCGGCAGCGGCAAGGCCGTGAACGTCAGCGGCTTTACCCTCAGCGGGGCCGACGCCGCCAACTACAACGCGATCCAGCCGGTTGGCCTGTTCGCGAACATCGCCAGGGCCGACCTGGTCATCTCGGGCGTGACCGCCAACAACAAGGTCTACGACGGCACGACCGCCGCGACCCTGTCCGGCAACGCGAGCGTCGCCGCCTTCGGCGCCGACGCGGTGTCGGTCGGCGGCAACGGCGCGGCCAGCTTCGCCGACAAGAACGCAGGCGGCGGCAAGATCGTCACCGCCAGCG
>JAKOOD010000126.1 GCA_022701635.1 Burkholderiaceae bacterium
GTATTGGCCTTGATACCGTAGCCATAGCAGATGTGGACAGCGGTTTCGCACTTGAGGCCCTCGATGGCCCGTTCCAGCGTGGAGATGCCCCAGTCGTTGACTTCGTCGAAGAATACATTGAACGCCGGCTCGTCGAACTGAATGATGTCGACGCCAGCCGCTTCAAGTTCGCGCGCTTCCTGGTTCAGAATCTTCGCGAATTCCCAGTCCAGCTTTTCGCGGCTCTTGTAATGGCTGTCGTACAAAGTATCGATCATGGTCATGGGACCGGGCAACGCCCATTTGATCGGTTGCCGCGTTTGCTGGCGCAGGTATCGGGCGTCATCGACGAACACCGGTTTCGGACGGCTCACGGCGCCCACGACGGTCGGCACGCTCGCATCGTAGCGGTCGCGAATACGCACCGTCTCGCGCTTCTCGAAATCGACGCCGTCCAGGTGCTCGATGAAGGTGGTGACGAAGTGCTGGCGCGTCTGCTCGCCATCGCTGACGATATCGATGCCGGCCTGCCGCTGGTCGTTCAGGGCCAGGCTCAGTGCATCCTGCTTGCCTTCGGCCAGTTCGCTGTCTTGTAGCTTCCAGGGCGACCACAGCTTCTCGGGCTCGGCCAGCCAGGCGGGCTTGGGTAGGCTGCCGGCGGTCGAGGTGGGCAACAGTTTTTTCATGGTGATAGCCTTGTTTCTTGTTCGAGTCAGAGGTGGTTGGCCGACCAGCGCTCGAGGATCGGCTGGTAGGGCTTGATAAAGTGCTCTGCGGCGAACTTGCCCTGCTTGATGGCCAGTTGGCTGCGCTCTTCGCGGTCGTAGACGATCTGCGTTAGCGAATAGTCCTCGTGCTTGAGGTTCGGCTGGTAGAGCTTGGCCGCGGCCGCATTGGCGTTGTAGATCTCGGGGCGGTAGATCTTCTGGAAACCTTCCATCGTGGCGATCGTGCCGATCAGTTCGATATTCGTGTAGTCGCCGAGCAGGTCGCCGACAAAATAGAAGGCCAGCGGCGCGACGCTGTTGGGCGGCATGAAATAGCGCACTTTCAGGCCCATCTTGCCGAAGTACCGGTCGGTCAGTGAGGCGTCGCTCTGCTGGTACTCGACACCCAGCACCGGGTGTTCGTTCCCGGTGCGGTGGTAGGTCTTGTTGTTGGAGACGCTCAGGCAGATCACGGGCGGCTTGCTGAAATGCGCCTTGTAGGCAGCTGAATCCAGGAACGCCTTGAACAGCTTGCCGTGCAGGTCGCCAAAGCCGTCGGGCGTGCCGAAGACGGCGCGGTCCTTGTTATGCTCCAGTAGCAGGACGCTGAAATCATAGTCGCGAACGTAGGACGAGAAATTATTGCCGACGATGCCCTTTATGCGGTCACCGGTGTGGAGGTCGACGATCGTGGTCTCGAGGATTTCGATCAGGGGGAAGGCAGGTGCTTCGTTTTGCCCCCAGATCGTCATCTCCACCGAGATGATGTCGAGCTCCAGCCCGTAGCGGTCGCTTTTCGGATTGTCCCAATGCGCCAGCGCGTTGAAGCGGGCGTCGATCATCGCCAGCGTCTTGCGTAGGTTTTCCTGGCGGTGCTCGCCACGCGCCAGGTTGGCGAAATTGGTGGTGATGCGCGTGTTGTCCGACGGTTGGTAATGCTCGTCGAAACGGAGGTTCTTGATCGCAAACGTAAAATTATTATTCATGGTGGTCCGGTTTGTTCGTAGGGGCAGCGTCAGTTACCGCTGCCCGATGCAGGGATTATGCCGGAACCGATCCTTGAATAAAAATGATGTTATTTCATAAAACCATGAGCCGCGTTCATGATTGCGCACGGGGGATGCTGTGATACCTCAAGCGTCCGGCGTCGGCTGGAACAGCCGTACGATACTGGAAAAGTCGAACTTTGCCGTCGGTGCGGGGCAATACATGCAAAGGTCAAGTCGCCCAGGTCTTCATGGAAGCCGGCCAGTACGCTAAAAGCCGCTTGCTGGCAGGTGCCAATCGTGGATCCAGTCGAGTACGAACTGGTATGGACGACCCGTTCAGACATGCCGGTTCTATAAGGCAGGCGAACTGCAATTGATGTCGTTCGACAGTGGTCGGTGGGGCCGGTTCACGCCTGTGATGTCGTGCGAAGTCATCGTGCACGGATATTGAATGATTGATCAGGGCGGCCGTACTTGCACAAGCGCCAGACCGCCCCCCGACCGGCTTACCAGGTGGCCTGGATAGTATTGTCGCTGTCGTGCTCTGCTGCGTCCTTGAATGCCATTCCGCTGTTGGTGACGGTGTTGCCGGTGATCGTCCAGTTTTTCGGGCCGCCCTCAGGTTCCGAGCCCTCGGCCGCATTATCCTTCAGATAAAAGGCGACAAATCCCGGCACGGTATTGTTGGCGATCGTATTTCCGCTTACCCGCGTGCCGCTGCTGTTGCCCAGCACAATGCCGCGAGGCGAAACAGGCGAGAGCGATGCGTTGTCACGGATCGTGTTCCCCTCGATTGTCGTGCCTTGCGTGCCAAATTCCACCGAAATACCCAGCGTATTGCCGACCAGATCGTTATCGTGGATCCAGTTGTCGACGCCGGTCTTGTCATGGCCGACGACGTTGTCATGGCCACCTCCGGAATTGCCCAGCGCGATCGCCGCACGTTGCGAGTTGGTCACCGGATTGCCTGTGATTTCGTTGGCGTATTCGTCTTCGCCGTGCAGGTCGATGGAATCCAGTCGCGTGCCATCGAAGTGGCTATTGGTGATCAGATTGTTATGTGCCCAGTACTGCACGATCACACCGTGACGAATGTATGGCGCTAGGGTCGTATTATTGTCGAGCTTTACGAAATAAGTGTCTTTCAGCGGGTTGCCCAGGAAGGGATTTGTCGTGGCGTCCGAATGCGAATCACCCATGATCACAAACCCGTAACCGGCGCCGCCCCCGCCGACATCCGTGGCGTTACGGGCGATGGAATTTTTCACCACGATATCGTGCGAACCGCCACCGATACGCACGCCGATGCGGTCGAACTTTTCGCACACGATGCTGTCGATCGTAACGTTATAGGTGTTTTTGCCAGTCGCAATCATGTTGAGCGGACCGCCGGCGGACGGATTGTTGTTCCCCGTGTCGGTGGAGTAGGTACCGGCCCAGGTCGATGTGAATGTCAGCTGGCTCACCACGATATCGTGCAGTCCCATGATGCTCATGGCCGAACCTGTCAGGGAAAGACTGGATTTGATGATGGATCCATCACGGCTTTGCCCCATGATATGGACGCCACTCTTCTTCAAGGCAATCGTGGAAACGTTGTATGTTCCGTTGGGGAAATAGACGGTACTGCCAGGCGCAACAGTGGCCAGCACGGCATCGATGGCGGCCTGGTCGCTGCTCGCGTTATCGGCGAGATCGATGCTCTTGCCTAATTCGGCTGCACGGATAAGGACATTGACGATCGTGGGTGCAGGGCTCGGAGCGGGAATCACGTGCAGGGTGCCATCGGGTTCGCGCAGGCCGGGATTGTTGGGCGCGACCGTGATGGATGTGGTCGCCAGCATTCTTGCAGTGCTTGCGCTGCCGGTCGTGCTATCGCCACCGCAACCTGCAAGCAGTATCGCCATGATCATGCCAATCACAGGCATCCTTGCTTTCCGATTTCTGATATTCATTGTCGTCTCCAGTAAACCCATTTTTTAATAAAGAGCGTTTTCATTCGACCGGCAAATAAATGTTCCTGTAACCTCCTGACTCGCAACCCCCCATGCACTGTGTCTCTGCATCCTTGCATCGCAAGGAAAGCGTCGAGCGGTGTATCGCGGAGACTAGCGTTGGAAATAGGGTTTGATGGACGGAATCTCGGCGATCAATTCGGCCTCGACCATGTTGGCGAAAAATGCCGCGCCCTTGGCACCGACGTGGGTATAGTCGAATGCCTGCTTCGGCGCGCCGACGACTTCGACGCCGTTCGCATCGGCAGCACGGCGCTCTTCCTTCGGCGCCATCGCCAGCGTGTCGGCTTCTTGTGGACCCATAGCCTGCACGGCAGCAATGCTGTCGGCATGCAGGTCGAGGAAGGCAGCATGTTGGCCGGTGGCGGCCACGCGGGTGGCCTGGGCCCAGGGTCCCAGCGTGTCATGGAGATAGGGGCCCCTGAAGGTACGGCGGGCAAGCGGCGTCACCAGGACCGGCACGCCGCCGAGCGCTTTTGTCTCGCTCGCGTAGCGCGACATATTCGGCCCGAACCCGGTGACCAGGTCGGTCGAGCGCTCTCCTTTGCCTGGCTGGTCATTGTGTCCGAACTGGATCAACACATAGGTAGCGCCGAAGGCACCCCCGTCGCGCAGCAGGGCCTCGACGTCGGCCCATCGCTGTTCCTTTCGGAAGGTCGACGTGCTGCGCCCGCCGCGCGCCAGGTTGATGCACTTGACTTCGGGAACGAAGCGCGCGCACAAGGCGTCACCGTAGCCGCTCCCGCTTGCCATGGTCGAGTCGCCGACAAGGATCACACGGACAGGCTTGGGTCGTTCGGCGGCGGCGGTAAACCCACCGAAAAGTGCGGCTGCAAACGGTAGGGCTAGCGTGAAAAGGCGTGATGTCATGGCGATCTCCTGAACTGACGCGTCGCCCTTCACATTCACTGGCCGCGCATCGGGTCAAACCAATTTACATGGTTGCCCATATTACTGCAACGATTTAGTGCATCGATATAGTTGATCGGTGGAAGGTGTTGCATGGACGAAGGTATCTTGTAAAAAGGGGAAGGCAGCGCTGTATGAGAAGAACCCGAGACCGATCGGCGCCGGCATCGGCGGCCGGGACGGAGCGCTTCGATCATGCCCTCACGGGCCGGGTGAAGCGGCGTGCCCCGGCGGCGCGGTCGATGCCCGTACGATCAGTTCCGGTGCGAACAAGGCGCCGCCGGGGGCGGAGGCCGGCGCCAGGATGCGCTGGACCGCTGCGTCGGCCATGGCCTGGATCGGCTGGCGTACGGTGGTCAGCGCCGGATCGTGGGCCGCCGCGAAGAAAATGTCGTCGATACCGATCAACGAGCAATCCGCGGGGATCCGCTTGCCCAACTGCTTCAGTCCCACCCCGACGCCAATGGCCATCATGTCGTTGATGGCGATGGCGGCGGTCGGCCTGGAAGGCGCTTCCAGGATGCGCGCCGCGCCGCGACGGCCCATCTCGAACAGCTGGGTATCGCCATGCGGGTCGCTCGGGATGTCGAAGGCGTCGATGATCAATAACTCGCCGCTGATGCCAGCTTCGGCGACCGCCTGCTGGAAGCCGCGCACCCGCTCCTGCCGGTTGAGGGTGAAGGGTGGGGGCGTCAGGAGCGCGATCGCGCGGTGGCCGAGCGCGACCAGATGCGCCACCGCCATCGCCGTGGCAGCAGCGTTGTCCATCGAGATGGTGTTGATCTGGGCATGGTGTTCACCGGTGCGCTTGATGTCGAAGGCCACTACCGGACAGCGCATCGCGATCGACGCCAGGTAATTCGTGTCGCTCAGTGCCGAGCCGCTGATCACGCCCTGCACGCCATACGCCAGCAGGTCTGCCGTCAGTGTGCGTTCGCGTTCCGGGTCGCGGAACGTGCTGAAGGTCATGACGTGACAATGGTAGCGCGCGGCCGCTGCCTCCACCGCGCAGGCCAGCGCCCCGAAAAACTGGTTGGCCAGCGACGGCACCAGCAGGCCGACCATGGCCGCGACGCCGGTCTTGAGCTGGCGCGCGGCGATGTTCGGCCGGTAGCCCAGCTGCTTGATCGCCCATTCGATCTTGGCCTGGGTATCCGGGCGCATCTGGCCCATCCGGTTGTTCAGGTAGTTCGAAATGCTCGAGGGGGATACGCCCGCGAGACGCGCGACATCCTGGATCTTTGGTTCGCTCATGGTTCTCATTCGGCTCAACATCTGGCGCATGGCATTGCCGCCTGGCTAACGCCATTATAAGCCATCGTTCTAGTAAAACGTTGCAACCGCTGGT
>JAKOOD010000176.1 GCA_022701635.1 Burkholderiaceae bacterium
TGCTGGCCTACGGCGGCGCCGACCTGCGCGTGCCCCTGTACCACGGTCGCCAGTTCTACGAGGCGGTCAGCAAGACCAACAAGCAGGTCGACTGGATCGAATACACGGACGAAGGCCATGGCTGGAGCCTGTCGAAAGACCGCCTCGACTTCTGGGGCCGGGTCGAAAAATTTCTCGACAAAAACATCGGCAAGGACGCGGCGATGCCGTGAACGCCCCATGAAAAACGGGCGCCGCGGCGCCCGTTTTCTTGTTTACCAGCGCGGCATCAGGCCACGATGGTCTGCGCTTCGCCATCGGCGCGGACGCGGATCGCGCCGATGCGGTAGACGGTCTCGCCGGCCGCCTGCAGCTGCGCCATGGCGGCGTCGGCATTCTCCTTCGACACGATCACGGTCATGCCGATGCCGCAGTTGAACACGCGGTGCATTTCGGCATCAAGTACGCCACCGTGCTGCTGCAGCCACTGGAACAGCGGCGGCATGGTCCACGATGTGGCGTCAAGGACGGCGGTCAGGCCATCCTGCAGCACGCGCGGGATGTTCTCGACCAGGCCGCCGCCAGTGATGTGGACCAGGCCCTTCACTTCCATCGCCTGCATCAGCGCCAGCAGCGGTTTCACGTAGAGGCGGGTCGGCGCCATCAGCACGTCGGCCAGCTTGCGCCCGTGGAAATCGGCTTCCAGATCGGGCTTGGCGACCTGGATGATCTTGCGCACCAGCGAGTAGCCGTTCGAGTGGATGCCCGACGAGGCCAGGCCCAGCACCACGTCGCCGGGGACGATCTTGCTGCCGTCGATGATCTGCGACTTCTCGACCGCGCCGACGGCGAAGCCGGCCAGGTCGTATTCGCCGTCCGGGTACATGCCCGGCATCTCGGCGGTCTCGCCGCCCAGCAGCGCGCAGCCCGACTCTTCGCAGCCGCGGGCGATGCCCGATACCACGGCGGTGGCGGTGGCCACGTCCAGCTTGCCGCAGGCAAAGTAGTCGAGGAAGAACAGCGGTTCGGCGCCCTGCACCAGGATGTCGTTGACGCTCATGGCGACCAGGTCGATGCCGACCGTGTCGTGGCGGTTCAGCTCGAAAGCCAGCTTCAGCTTGGTGCCGACGCCGTCGGTACCGGAGACCAGGACCGGCTCCTTGAACTTCTTGCTGATCTCGAACAGGCCGCCGAAACCGCCGATACCACCGAGCACGCCTTCGCGCATGGTGCGCTTGGCAAGGGGCTTGATCGCTTCGACCAGGGCGTCGCCGGCATCGATATCGACACCGGCATCGCGGTAGGAGAGAGAAACATTAGATGGTTGGCTCATGGTATTTGGCAGCGGAGGCGGTAAAATAGATAGCGGTAGATCAACTGAACAGAACTGAGCGCCCCCGCGTCACTGCCGGGAACGGCCAACTGGTCAATCCGCTATTTTAGCAAACCGGCTTGACCACGACGTCATTAACAAGAACAAAATGCCTTTTCCCCCTCAGCCTGGATGAAATGCAAGCCATGAAACAGCTGGTGCTCGATTTAGGCGCCGCCGAGCCGGCGCAGAGCCTCGACACCTTCCAGATAGGCGCAAATGCCGAAATGGCGCACTTGATGCACCAGTTCGCGCAACGCGCCTCGCGCGAGCATTTCTGCTACCTGTGGGGAGAAACCGGCGCCGGCAAGACCCATATCCTGCAGGGCCTGGCCGCCACCAGGGGATCGCGCTACATCCCCTGCGATGCCGAGCCGGACGCCTTCGTGCACGCGCCCGGCGTCACCCTGTACCTGGTGGACGATATCGACCAGCTCACGCCCGAACGCCAGATCGACGCCTTCGCCCTGTACAACCAGGTGCGCGAGCACGGCACCTACATGGTGTGCGCCGGGCCGCTGCCGCCGGCGGTGCTGCCGGTGCGCGAAGACCTGCGCACGCGCATGGGATGGGGTTTGGTCTACCAGATCCACGACCTGTCCGACGACGAAAAGATCGCCGCCCTCACCCAGGCTGCCGAGGCGCGCGGTTTGACGCTGTCGGCCAGCGTGTTACCCTATTTGCTGTCGCATTTCAAGCGCGACATGCGTTCCCTGTCGACCATGCTCGACGCGCTCGACCACTATTCGCTCGAGACCCAGCGTCCGGTCACGCTGCCCCTGCTGCGTGACCTTTTGCACCAGGGAAACCAGCACACCGAACCCAAAGAATGAATACACTCGCGCTGTTTGACCTCGACCATACCCTGCTGCCGATCGATTCCGACTACGAATGGGGCCAGTTCCTGGTACGCCATGGCGTCGTCGACGCCGTCGACTACGGACGCCGCAACGACGCCTTTTTTGCCCAGTACCAGGCCGGCACCCTGGACCCGGTGGAATACCTGGAGTTCGCCCTCGGCACCCTGGCCGGCTTCGCGCCCGCCACGCTGCAGCGCCTGCAGGCCGACTACATGGCGGAAGTGATCCGGCCGGCCATCAAGCCGGCCGCCACCGCCCTGCTGCAACGGCACCGCGACGCCGGCGACCTGGTGGCGATCATCACCGCCACCAACGCCTTCGTCACGGCGCCGATCGCCGCAGCGCTGGGCGTCGAGCACCTGATCGCCGCGCGCCCCGAACTCGACGCGCAAGGCCACCCAACCGGGCGCCTGGCGGGCCCCCCGACCCAGGGCCAGGGCAAGGTGACCCACATGCACGCCTGGCTGGACGGCCTGGGCCGCCCGTTCGACGGTTTCGAGCGCAGCTATTTCTACAGCGATTCGCACAACGATATCCCGCTGCTGTCCGTCGTCTCGCATCCGGTGGCGACCAACCCGAGCGCCAAACTGGCCCAACACGCAACCGCCCTCGGCTGGCCTTTACTCCATTTGTTCAATGATTAAAAAATTCATCCGTAAGATCCTTGGTGTGAAAGACGAGCGCGACCCCACCCAGCCCGACATCCTCGGCCCGGACGACCACGGCATCGACATCAAGCTGCTGTCGCCGAACGCGATCCGCGTGACCCAGACGCTGCAGGAAGCCGGCTACAAGGCCTTCGTGGTCGGCGGCGCCGTGCGCGACCTGCTGCTCGGCGTGAAGCCGAAAGACTTCGACATCGCCACCGACGCCACCCCGGAAGAAGTGAAAAAGCTGTTCCGGCGCGCCTTCATCATCGGCCGCCGCTTCCAGATCGTGCACGTGATGTTCGGCCAGGAGCTGCTGGAAGTGACGACCTTCCGCGGTAACGCCGCCGTCAGCGCGCCGAAGGACGAGCATGGCCGCGTCCTGCGCGACAACAATTTCGGTCCGCAGCACGAGGACGCCGAGCGGCGCGACTTCACCATCAACGCCATGTACTACGACCCGGCCACGCAGGCCGTGCTCGACTACCACGGCGGCATCGCCGACATCCGCGACAAGGTGCTGCGCATCATCGGGCAGCCGGAAGCGCGCTACCGCGAAGACCCGGTGCGCATGCTGCGCGTGGTGCGCTTCGCCGCCAAGCTGCAGTTCACGATCGAGCCGGCCACGCGCGCGCCGATTCCGGTAATGGCGCCGCTGATCGACAACGTGCCGGCGGCGCGCGTGTTCGACGAAATGCTCAAGCTGCTGCTGTCCGGCCACGCGCTGGCCTGCCTGAAGGAGCTGCGCTCGTCGGGCCTGCACCATGGCCTGCTGCCGCTGCTGGACGTGGTGCTGGAACAGCCGATCGGCATGAAGTTCGTCACGCTGGCCCTGGAATCCACGGACGCGCGCGTGAAAGCCGGCAAGGGCGTGTCGCCGGGCTTCCTGTTCGCCTCCCTGCTGTGGCACCAGGTGCTGGAAAAGTGGACCGCCTACCGCACTGCCGGCGAGGCGCCGATCCCGGCCCTGCACCTGGCCGCCGACGACGTGCTCGACAACCAGACCGAGAACCTGGCCCTGCAGCGCCGCATCGCCACCGACATGCGCGACATCTGGGCCATGCAGCCGCGCTTCGAGCGCCGCAACGGCAAGAACCCGTACAAGCTGCTGGAGCACCCGCGCTTCCGCGCCGGTTTCGACTTCCTGCTGCTGCGCTGCGAATCGGGTGAGCTGGACGCCGAACTGGGCAACTGGTGGGCGACCTTCTACGGCGGCGACGTCGCCGAGCGCGAACGCCTGGTGAATGCCGCGCGCGAACCGGCGGCGGGTGGCGCCGCCGCCAAGAAGCGTCCGCGCCGCCGCGCGCCGCGCAAGACCGGCGATGAGGCCGGCGATGCCGACAGCGGCACGCCTTCGGGTGCGGCCGGCGGCGCCGGCGAAGACTGATGCTGGCCTGGATCGGCATCGGCGCCAACCTCGGCGACGCGCGCGCCAACGTACTCGACGCGATCGCGCGCCTGGGACGTACCTGCGGCGTGCGCCTGGTGCGCGCCTCGGCGCTGTACCGCACCGCGCCGATCGATTCCTCGGGCGACGACTACGTCAACGCGGTCGCCGCCATCGAGACCGAGCTCGCGCCGCACGCCCTGCTGGCGGCCCTGCACGGCATCGAGCAGGCGCACGGGCGCGAGCGGCCCTACCGCAACGCCCCGCGCACGCTCGACCTTGACCTGCTTATGTATGACGACCTCGTCATCGGCGACGCGCCGATGCTGGTGGTGCCGCATCCGCGCATGCACGAGCGCGCGTTCGTGCTGGTGCCGCTGGCCGAACTGGCGCGCGACCTCGCGCCCGCACTGCGCATTCCCGGCCACGGCCCGCTGGCCACGCTGCTGCTCGGCGTGGCCGGCCAGGCCATCGAGCGATTGCCGCCGGCTCAGCCGAGCGACACCGCGTAAAGGCAGGGCAGCAGGGCAAGCGGCATCACGATCGCGCCGACTTTCAGGAACTGCAGGAAGCCGACTTCGATCCCTTCGCGGCGCAGCACGGTGAGCCAGAGGACGGTCGCCAGCGAGCCGGTGACCGACAGGTTGGGGCCGAGGTTGATGCCGATGAGCGTTGCGGCGGTGACGTTCGGCGCCGCATGGCTGGCCGCCATGGTGGCGCCGGCGATCAGCCCGGCGGGCAGGTTGTTGGCGATGTTCGCTACCAGCGCGGTGGCGATCCCGGCAGCCCACGGGCTCCACTGGGGCGCGCTGGCGTGCAGCTGTTCCAGCATGCGCGCCAGGGCGTCGGCGACACCGATCTTGGTCAGCGCCGCCACCAGTACGAACAAGCCCGCGACCAGCGGCAGCACCGACCACGACATCTCGTGCGCCGCGCGCAGCGCCGCCGGGCGCGCGCGCACGAACACGACGGCGAAGGTGACCAGGCCCGCCGCAAAGCTGGGCCAGCCCAGGTCGAGCCCGCGGCTCGAGGCCACCAGCAGCAGGACGGCCATCAGCGCGATCCCACAGGCCACGATTTTCGCGTCCGCCGACAGCGCCGGCACCACGGCGTCCCCGTTCAGGCGCTGGTTGAGGTCGGCGCGCTGGGTCCAGTACAGGGCCGCGAAGGTGACGCCGATGGCGATGGCGGAAGGCAGCAGGAACAGCCTGAACCAGTCCAGCAGCGCCGGCATCCGGCTCGCGTACACCACCAGGTTGGCGGGATTCGAGACCGGCAAGACGAAGCTCGCGGCGTTCGCGATCAGGGCGCAGGCGAACAGGTGCGGCAGCGGACGTTCGAGCTTGGCCGCCCGCGCCGCCGCCAGCACCGCCGGCGTCAGCACGACCGCGGTGGCATCGTTGGACATGAAAGTGGTGACCACGATACCGACCGCGTACACGATGCAGAACAGCCGGCTGGCCGATCCTCTGGCCCAGCCCACCGCGTGCGCCGCGATCCAGTCGAACAGGCCGGTGATGCGCGCCATCTCGGCAATCAGCATCATCCCGATCAGGAACAGGTAGACGTCCGTGCCCTGCCCGACCGCGTGCGCCAGCTCGCCCGGCGCCACCTGGCCGGTCAGCAGCAGGAGCAGCGCGCCCAGCACGGCCCACCAGGCTTCGGCGACACGGAACGGCCGGACCAGCACGCCGGCAGTGGACAACAAGGCGATCGGTAATACCACTGACGGAGAGAGCGGAAGCTGTAACATCGGGATGGCCTGAATTGGGGTAAGGCATTGTACAGACCCAAGGCAGGAATCCCGTCTTGGCATTACACTACGCGATTTACGAAGGAAGAACGATGAGCGGATATTTGCAGGGCAAGGACATGGCGGCGCCGGGCCAGGACCAGGGCGTTCCCGCCCCCGTGGCGGCCCCGGCGCAACCGGTGCAGAAGGCCGTGACGATGCCGTCGCTGCGGGCGATGCGCGCGGCCGGCCAGAAGATTGCCATGCTCACCTGCTACGACGCCAGCTTCGCTTCGCTGATGGACCGCTGCGGCGTCGAGATCCTCTTGATCGGCGACTCGCTCGGCATGGTCTGCGCCGGCTACGACTCGACCCTGCCGGTCACCGTGGCCGACGTCGCCTACCACACCGCGTCGGTGAAGCGCGGCACCAGGAACGCGCTGGTGCTGGCCGACCTCCCCTTCGGCAGCTATGGCACCAAGGAGCAGGCCTACGACAGCTGCGCGACCCTGATGCGCGCCGGCGCCCAGATGATCAAGATCGAAGGCGGCGCCTGGCTGGCCGAGACCGTGCGCTTCCTGGTCGAGCGCGGCATCCCGGTGTGCGCCCATATCGGCCTGACCCCGCAGTTCGTGCACCAGCTGGGCGGCTACAAGGTGCAAGGTAAAACCAGCGAAGGCGCCGACCAGCTCAAGCGCGACGCCAGGGCGCTGCAGGACGCCGGCGCGGCCATCGTGCTGCTGGAAGCGGTGCCCGCCAGCCTGGGCAAGGAAGTCACCGACATGCTGCAGGTGCCGACCATCGGCATCGGCGCCGGTCCCGACTGCTCGGGCCAGGTGCTGGTGATGCACGACCTGCTCGGTGTCTTCCCCGGCCGCAAGGCGCGCTTCGTGAAGAACTTCATGGACGGCCAGACCAGCATCGACGCCGCGGTCACGGCGTATGTGACGGCGGTGAAGGACGGCAGCTTCCCGGCGCCGGAACACTGCTTCTGAGTGGATAAGGGTGATGTGATGGACGCCAGACCCGACACCACCCGCCTGTTCCTGGCCCTGTGGCCGTACCCCGCCGTGCGCGAGGCCTTGCGCGCCTGGCGCGACGCCTGGACCTGGCCGCGCGGGGCGTCGCCGGTGCACACCAACAAGCTGCACGTGACGCTGCACTTCCTGGGCGACTTGCCGGCTGCACGCCTGCCGGCACTGGCGGACGGCTTCGCGGTGCCGTTTTCGCCGTTTGCGCTGCGCTTCGCGCGCGGGGCATTGTGGCATAACGGGATTGCCGTGCTGGAGCCCTCGGAAGAGCCGCCTGGCTTGCGCGATCTGCACGCGCGGCTGTCGCAGGCGCTGGTCGGGCTGGGGCTGCAGCCGGAAGCGCGCCCCTATCGGCCACACGTGACCATGGCACGGCGCGCGAAAGGTGCCGATGTGCCGGCCGGCGGTCCGGCGGTCGACTGGCAGGTCGACCGGTACGTATTGGTGGCATCGCGCGGCGGCAGCTACACCGTGCTGCGCGAATATGCGTAGCGTGGGCACGCTGTGCCCACGCGAACGTTTGCATCATGCCGGCATCCGCGTGGACTCGGCGAGCCCACCCTACACCATTAGATTCGCTTGACGATCCCCGCATTCGCGGCGATCACCAGCCCGGACAGCGACAACAGCCCCAGCGCCACCGCGATATTCGTGTGCGCCGCGATCGAGCCGAGCAGCGGCGGCGCCATCAGCAGGCCGGCATAACCGAGCGTCGCCACCGTCGCCAGGCCGCCGCCGGCCGACATCCCGGGCATGCGCGCCGCCGCCGCGAAGATCAGGGGCACCACGTTGGCCGCGCTGACGCCGATCAGCGCGAAGCCCAGCGCCGACAGCGCGAAGTTGGTGCTCAGTACCGCCAGCAGCAGTCCGCCGAACATCCCCAGTCCCCCGAACACCATCAGGCGCGCCGCGCCGAAGCGCAGCACCAGGCGGTCGCCGGCGAAGCGGCAGGCCGCCATCGCCACCGAGAACGCGGAGTAGCCCAGCGCCGCCGATGCCGGTTCGGCGCGGGTGCGCTCGGTCAGCAGCAAGGCGCTCCAATCGACCAGGGCCCCTTCCACCGCGAAGCACAGCAAGGCGAGCAGGCCAAGGAACAGCGCCGGTCCGCGCGGCAGCGCGAAGTGGCTATGGCCGGCGGCGCCCTGCGGCGCCACCCGGAACACGAAGCGGGCGGCCAGCGCCACCGCCAGCGCGATGATCACGCCGGCCGCCAGCGCGCCGCGGCCGTCGCCCCAGCCGGCACCGATCACCAGGCCGCCGAGCGCCGCCCCGAGCAGGCCGCCCAGGCTGAAGAAGCCATGGAACGACGACATCGTCGGCACCCCGCGCGCGGCTTCGACTTCGGCCGCATTCGCATTCATCGACACGTCCAGCACCCCGTTGCTGGCGCCGAACGCGAACGCCGCCACGAACAGCGCCGTGACGCCGTCGACGTTCATCAGCAGTGCGGTGGTGAGTGCGAACAGCCAGGCGCTGCCCAGCGCTACCGGGCGCGTGCCCCAGCGTCCGGACAGCCAGCCGGACAGCGGCATGGCCGCGATCGCGCCGCCGGCGATGGTCAGCAGCAGGAAGCCGAGCACGCCGGTATCGATGCCGGCGCGCGCCTGCACCACCGGCACGTGGGCCGCCCACAGGCCGATGCCGGCGCCGTTCAGCAGGAAGATGGCGGAGATGGCCCAGCGCGCGGCGTTCACGCCGTGCGCGGCCTGCATGTTGTCGACCGGCTTCATGGGCGGACCTTTCCAGCGAGTTTGATGTCGGGCGCACCTTCGGTGCCGCGCAGGCGTGCCAGCAGCGCGGGCGCGGCATCGGCTTCCAGCACCAGCTGGTCGACCTGCTGCAGCGGCGCGATCAGGAAAGGACCCGCCGCTTCCAGGCGTTCGTTGAGGACGGCGATCACGCGCCGGCTGCCGGCCGCCAGCATGGCCGCCTTCAGCGCGGCTTCCTCGGCATCGCTGGCGCCGAGGCCGCGTTCGGCCTCGAGGCTGCAGACGCCGACCACGGCCAGGTCCACGCGCAGGCGGCCGATCTCGGCCACCGTGTGGGCGCCCAGCACCGCACCGGCGTAGGCCGAATACTGGCCGCCCAGCAGCATCACGCGGGTCTGGCGCAATTCGCCCAGCGCCATCGCGATCTGCGGACTGTTGGTGACGATGGCCGCGGCCAGCCCGTCGGGCAGCGCGCGCGCAAAGGCCAGGTTGGTGGTGCCGGCGTCGACCAGCACGGTGTCGCCGGGACGCACGCATGCCACCAGCGCCTGGGCCAGCTGCTGCTTGCGCGCAGCGTTGCTGTCCTGGCGCTGGCCGAAGCTCGGCTCGGCGCCGCCGCGCCGCATGGCGCCGCCATGGACCCGGCGCAGCAGGCCGGCCGCGTCGAGTTCGCGCAGGTCCCGCCGGATCGTGTCTTCCGATGTATTGAAACGCTGTGCCAGCTCGGCTGCCAATACCTTGCCCTGCTGCTGCACCGTGTCGATGATGTGTTGCCGCCGCTCTTCCGCTAGTTGCATGTGCTCCCTCCTTTGCCCATGACTATAGCGATTTATTCACGAACGTGCAAATACCTGCAAAAACATGCATCAAATGATGTTCAAACCAGCAGCATCAGGTGTTCCCGCTCCCACGAACTGATCACCCGCGCAAAGGTCGCGAATTCCAGTTCCTTCACTTCGCAATAGGCTTCCACGAACAGCGGCCCCAGCATTTCAGCCAGCGCCGGACAGCCGCGCAGCTGGAAAATGGCGTCTTCCAGGTTGCGCGGCAGCTGGCCGTGCACGTGTTCGGCACTCTCCGCGGTCGGCGCCGGTGGCGACAAGCCTTCCACCATGCCGAGCCAGCCGCAGGCCAGGGTGGCCGCCATCGCCAGGTAGGGATTCACGTCGACGCCGGGCACGCGGTTTTCGACGCGGCGGTTGGCCGGATCGGCATTCGGGATGCGGATGCCGCAGGTACGGTTGTCGTAGCCCCAGTGGACATTGGTCGGCGCCGACTCGAAGCGCGACAGGCGGCGGAACGAATTGACGTGTGGCGCGAACAGCAGGGTCGCGGGCGGCACGTATCTCTCGAGTCCGCCGATGAAGTGGTGGAACAGCGCGCTTTCGCTGCCGTCCGGATTCGAAAAGATATTGGCCCCGGTAACGCGGTCGATCACGCTCTGGTGCACGTGCATCGCACTGCCGGGTTCGGTTTCCATGGGCTTGGCCATGAAGGTGGCAAAGATGCCGTGGCGCAGCGCCGTCTCGCGCACGGCGCGCTTGAACAGGAACACGCGGTCGGCCAGTTCCAGCGCATTGCCGTGCGCAAAATTGATTTCCATCTGGCCGGCACCGGCTTCGTGGATCAGGGTTTCGACGCCCAGTTCGTGCTGCTTGCAGAAGGCGGTCAACTCGAGGAAGAACGGATCGAAATCGTTGACGGCGTCGATCGAGTAGGACTGGCGCCCCTGCTCCGTGAAACCGCTGCGTCCGGTCGGCGGACTCAGCGGTTCGTGCGGGTTGGTATGGCGCGCGACCAAATAAAATTCCATCTCGGGCGCCACCACCGGCGTCCAGCCGCGCCCGCTGTAGCGCGCCAGCACGCGCCGCAGCACCGAGCGCGGCGCCAGCTCGATCAGGTGGCCGTCGAACTGGCGGCAATCGTGGATCACCAGCGCCACCCGCTCGGTGGCCCAGGGCACGACGCGCAGCGTGGCTTCGTCCGGCACGCAGACCATGTCGGGATCGGTGGCGCCGACGTAGGGCGTGTTGTTGGGCTGGTCGCCGTGGACCGTGTTCAACAGCACGCTCTTGGGCAGGCGCATGTGCTCGCCGGCCAGGAACAGGTCTTTCGGCAGGATCTTGCCGCGCGCGATGCCGGTCATGTCGGCAATCACGCACTCGACTTCGTGGATATTATGTTCGCGCAAGAACTCGCGCATGGCGGGGCTGACCGTGGCGCTCATCGCTGTCCTGTGGGCCGGGCTTCGGTCCGGGTCACTATACACGCCTGCGATGCCGCGCGTTTCCGTGTTTCGGCGATTCGTTACCGGCTTTCCGCAGTTGGCGTCATCGCCCGCCCACGGGCGCCGATCTGCGGCATACTTTCTAAAATGGAATCCACACACGCCCATCCCATCCCGACTGCCCGCATGTGGCGCTTTTATGTCAGCGGCTGGGTCATCTACCTGATCCTGATTACCTTTGCCACGCAACTGGAAAACCTGCAGCATGCCCGCTTCGACTGGCACTCCGCCTCCGATGTCCTGTGGAGCGCGCCGCAGGGCCTGCTGCTGGCCCTGACCTGGCCGCTGGGCGGCTGGATGGAACGCAGGAAGCTGTCGCCGCTGTCCGTGTTCCTGTGCCACGCGTCCTGTGCCCTGGTGTATGGCTTCCTCGAATACCTGATGCTGTGGATGCTGTTCGGCCTCAACCAGCCGGCGATCCGGTACATCTGGCCGACGCTGTACTTCATCATGACCTACGTCGTCATCGCCGCCGTGTTCCACACCGTGCGCACGAACGCCGCCGCGCGGCGCCAGGCGGCGGCGGTCCAGCAGGCCCACAGCCTGCTGCTGGCGTCGGAACTGAACGCACTGCGCAACAAGCTCAATCCGCACTTCCTGTTCAATACCCTGCACTCGATCATCGCCCTGACGCGCAAGAACCCGGACGCCGCCGAGGCGGCGCTTTTCCAGTTTTCCGACATGCTGCGCTATGTGCTGGACACCGAAAAGAGCGGCAGCGACCGCGTGACCCTGGACGACGAACTGCGTTTTACGCGCGACTACCTGGAACTGGAAAGCCTGCGCCTGGGCCAGCGCCTGAAGGTCGAGTGGGAACTCGACGACGAAGCCGGCGCCCTGCCGCTGCCGGCGCTGTCGCTGCAGCCGCTGGTCGAGAACAGCATCAAGCACGCCTTCAATCCGCACAGCCGGCCCGGCACGCTCTCGATCCGCACCCGTATCGACGACGCCGGCCGGCGCCTGGCGCTGACCGTGGGCGACGACGGTCCCGGCGCCGACGTCGACGCGGTGCGCCGCTCGAACGGTCTCGGCATCCGTACCGTGGAGCGGCGCCTGCAGCTGGAGTACGGCGCCCGGGGCGGGCTGGCGATCGAGACCGCGCCCGGCGCCGGCTTCGTGGTCACCATGTCGATCCCGCTCGCGGGTGCCTGAAGGAGAAAAATCAATGGATATCAAGACCGTATTCATCGCCGAAGACGAACCGCTGGCACGCGAGGTGCTGCGCGACGCCATCTACGGCCACGCCGGC
>JAKOOD010000246.1 GCA_022701635.1 Burkholderiaceae bacterium
TCGCCGACATCTACCGCCAGCGCGTCGAGACGCGCGGCTACGGTCCGGAACTGTGGGGCTGGAAGATCGCCTACGGCAAGCCGAAACGCGGCGGCGAGATCAAGGCCACCGGCGACGCGCCGCGCGAGAACCAGAACCTCAAGGATTCGCAGAACGATACGGGGAGGCTGCCGACATGAAGCGCTTATTCCTGTTGATCGTGCCGCTGTGGGTGCTGACCGGCTGCCTCGAAGTCGAGCAGCATCCGAACTGGGTCAAGGGCCAGTATGCCGGCAAGAAGGACAACCGCCCGTTCGAGGTGCACTTCCACAAGGACCGGCTGGCCTGGTGGGGCACGATTGCCAACCGCAACATGCACCAGAACGAATACAACCGGGCCAACCCGTAAAGGAGCCGCCATGCGAATCGATCTGCGCGCCGCGCTTTCCGCCGCCGTGTTCCCGGCTTCCTGGCTGATCCGGTTTGCCCTGCTGGGCACGATGCTGTTGGTGTTCGCGACCCATGTGGCGCACGCGGGGGTGCCGAACAACCGCGCCGAGCCGGCCTACGCCGAAGAACAGACCATGCTGCAGCTGCAGCAGGATGCGCGCGTGCCCGAACCCGGCCTGGCCGACAAGTCCTCGGGCCGCGTGCACGTCGACCGTCACTACCTGGGCCAGTACGGCAGCACCGAAGCCAACGTGATCGTCCAGCGCGGCGGCAACCAGTGGCGCGTGTGGCGCAACGGCCCGATCGCGACGATCATGGGCACCTTGCTGGTGCTGGTGATCGCCGTCATCTTCGTGTTCTACCGCGTGGTCGGCCCGGCGCGTACCGATGCGCCCGACACCGGACGCCGCCTGCAGCGCTTCAACGGCTGGGAGCGCTGGGTGCACTGGGCCACCGCGATCAGCTTCGTGATCCTGGCCGTCACCGGCCTCCTGATCACCTTCGGCAAGAAGCTCTTGATCCCGCTGTTCGGCCACGACGTGTTCTCGATGTTCGCCTATGTCTCCAAGTACCTGCACAACTTCCTCGGTCCGCTGTTCATCGTGTGCTCGGTGCTGATGTTCTTTACCTTCCTGCGCCGTAACTTCCCGCGCAAGATCGACTGGCTGTGGGTCAAGCAGGGCGGAGGCCTGGTCCAGCACAAGCATGTGCCGGCCGGTTTCTTCAACGCCGGCGAAAAGACCTGGTTCTGGTTCGGCGTGGTGCTGCTGGGCCTGGTGATGTCGATCAGCGGCCTGATCCTCGACTTCATCGGCTTCGGCCAGACCCGCTACATGCTGCAGGTGGCGAATTACCTGCACATGATCGGCGCCACCTTCTACATCGCCGCCGGCATGGGCCACGCGTTCATCGGCACCTGGGGCACCCCGGGCGCCTACGAGGCGATGCGCCATGGCACCGTCGACGAAGCCTGGGCCAAGGCCCACCACCGCCTGTGGTACGAGGAAGTCAAGGCGGGCGTGCCGCCCGGCACCTTCGACGACCAGGTGCCGACCGACGCGCCGCCACCGGACAACCCGCCGCCCCCGGGTGGCATGCGGCCGCAACCCGGCCCGGCCCATTGAGGACAGCGGCATGAAAGCATCGACTCATCCGATACCGGGCGTACTGCTGGCCGTGGCCCTGGCCCTGGCAGGCTGCAAGGACCACGGCGACAGGGCCCAGATCAAGACCAAGTTCCCCGGCATGGTGACCGCCGGCGGTGGTACCAGCGGCCAGGTGATGGCGGCGCACGGCGGTCCGAAGACCGACGCCACCTATGCCGGCGGCACGCCGGGCATCGCGGGCGGCGCCGGCGGCAACACCGGGGGCGCCGGTACCGGCGGCAGCACCACCGAGACCGGCCAGGGTCCGAGTTCGGGCGTCAGCAACCCTGGCGCCGCCAGCGGCACCACCCAGCAGCAATCCGGTGACAACAAGCCGGCGCCGTCCGCACCCACGCCGGAATCGGGCAACGGCGCGCCGCAGCCGGCTGCCGCCCACCGCGATCCCGGCGCCAGCCAGGCCGCGCCCGGACGTTGAGGAGAACGCAATGACAACCAAGACCATGATGCTGGCCGCGGCGCTGCTGGCGACGGCCTCGGCCTCGCTGCCGGCGTGGGCCGCACTGCCGGCCCCGACGCCGGCCCAGCAGCAAGCCGCCGATGCCAAGAAAGCCCAGGCTGCTGCGCAGGCGGCCAAGGACAAGGAAAGCCTGGCGGCGTCGATGGATGCGGTCAGCAGCCGCTGGCGTGGCCGCGCCGCGCAGCAGGGCTGGAAGACGCATCCGCCGGTGGCGATTGCCGCGGCAGCGCCCGCTGCTGGAGCGCCGGCGGGCGCCTCCGCCGGCGGCATCGTGACGCCGGCCGGCGCCGGCGGCCAGCAGGCCGGCCACTTGCCGGCCTCGCCCGCCAATCCGATCGTCGAGAGCGAAAAATGGGGTACCGCGCCGCCGAGCGAAGACCAGAAGGCTGGCCCGACCAAGGCCGTGCCGCATGGCGCCGAGCCGACGGTCCAGAAAGGGTCGCCAGAGAACGTGAGCAAGAAAAAATGAAAATGGGAAGCATGCCGATCGCGGTGCTGATGCAGCGCCGCAGCGTCCAGCACCGCTGGGCCGATGAAGCCTGGGCCGCCGTCGGCATCGTGCCCGACCGCGGCAACCTGCCGCCGGTTCAGATGCTGAGCCAGTCGCCCGAGCGCGACTATTACCTGGTCTCCGGCCTGGAACTGGAACTCTACCCGGACGAGAACGAAGGCTATTACGAGAACTGCATGGCGCCGGAATCGAAGGTGTTCGTACTGTGGCGCATGGAAGAGGGCAGGGCGATGCCGGTGCGCGCCTCGGTCAGCTACGTCGAGGGCACGCGCATGTTCGACTCGGGCGAGAACGCCGACGGCGTCGACATGCCGGCCGAGGTCTATAGCTGGGTGGCCGGCTACCTGCGCGAGCACTACCAGCCCAAGCCGCGCCGCGGACGGCAGCACGGATGACCATGGCCGAAGAAGGCTTCCTGCGGCGCTGGGCACGGCGCAAGACCGAGACCAGGGCGGGCATCGAGCCGGTACCCGAGCCGGCAGCGCAAACCGCCGCCGAATCCGTGGTCGAATCCCTTGGGCCACGCATGCCGGCGACCGAAGCGGTGCCTGTAGCGCACGCCGCGGCGCCGATCGTCCTGCCGACCATGGACGATGTGGCGCAACTGACCAGCGAATCCGACTTCTCGGCTTTCGTCGCCCGCGGTGTCGACCAGGCCGTGCGCCGCAGCGCGCTCAAGAAACTGTTCGCCGATCCTCACTTCAATGTGATGGACAAGCTCGACATGTACATGGACGACTACAACGTCGCCAGTCCGATGCCGGCGGACATGCTGGCTTCGCTGAAGCATTCGAAAAGCTTTTTCGACCAGGCGGCCGAGGACGCCCGCAAGCGCGCCGAGGCGGAGGCCAGGGCCGAGGCGGGTGGGGTGCTGGCGGTTTCGCCGCCGCTCCCGGAGCAGCCTGGCCCGGCCGAGGCAGCGCAGGTGCAGGTACAGGTGCAGATGCGGCAGGATGGCGGGGACGCCATCGGGCCGGCCGACCTGCCAGACATGGCCGTACTGCCGGCCGATACGCAAACCGCGCCGCAAAGCGCCACGCCCATGCAAAAACAACCATGATCATAAAAACCACCACCTGAACCAGAGACAGAATGCATATCCGCTTTATCGAAGGACAGGGCGCCGACCCGGAGCAGGAGCGCCGCAACGCGCTGGCCAAGGTCGCCGCCATCGTGGCGCTCGATGCGCAGGGCATGCCCGAGGCGATCGACAGCGTCGGCTACCGCTCGGCTGGCAAGACCCTGATCATCGGCGCCGCGCGCGACGTGCTGCCCCAGGCCGACCGCCTGGCCGCGGCGCTGCCGGTGACCGTGCTGCTGACCGATGGCGCCGATGGCGGGCCAACCGGAGAGCGCCCTGGCCTGCGCCTCTACCCGGTGTCCCAGGTGCGCGGCCTGGTGCTGAGCGGCTGGCTGGGCGCCTTCCACGCCACCTGGCAGGCGCCGGGACAGCCACCCCAGCAGGAGCGCTTCGACCTGGTGCTGGACCTCGGCGCCACGCCGCAGATCGCTGCGCACCAGAAGCCGCACGGCTACTACGCCCCCGGCCCGGACGAGGCCGAACGCGCCGCCGCGCTCGAGGCCATCACCGACATGGTAGGCGACTTCGAAAAGCCGAAGTACTTCGCCTATAAAGAGCGCCTGTGCGCCCACAGCCGTAACGCACGCACCGGCTGCAATGCCTGCATCGAGGTGTGCTCGGCCGGCGCGATCGAGGGCGCCGGCAACCTGGTCAAGGTCAATCCCTACCTGTGCGCCGGTTGCGGCGCCTGTTCGACCGTGTGCCCGACCGGCGCCATGACCTACGCCTACCCGGCGCCCCAGCACACGGGCGGGCGCCTGAAGGCGCTGCTGCAGGCCTATCACGAGGTCGAGGGCAGCGAACCGGTGGTGCTGCTGCACAGCGCATCCGGCGGCCACCTGCTGGCGAACCTGCCGGAGCCGGTGCCCGCGCGCGTGCTGCCGGTGGCGCTGCACCACGCCGCATCGACCGGGATCGAGGTCTGGCTGACCGCGCTGGCGTATGGCGCCAGCGGCGTGACCGTACTCATGACCGACGACGACGCGCCGCAGTACACGGCGGCGCTCGACCAGCAGATGCGCTTCGCGCAGCAGGTGATGGATGGCCTGGGCTACGCCGGGCCGCACTTGCAGCTGCTGCGGGTGAGCAGCCCGGCCGAGCTGGCGCCG
>JAKOOD010000200.1 GCA_022701635.1 Burkholderiaceae bacterium
GCGCGCTTCTCGGCCGAGTTCACGCCCAGCGCCGACCAGTTCAAGTGCTTCATCGGCGTCGGCGATCCGGTGGCCTGGCGTCGCATGGAGGCCGAGATCCGCGGCGCCGTGCCGACCGGCTTCCTGCAGGGCGATGCGGTGGCCATCGTCAACACCGGCGTCGCCGGCAGGGCGGTGTGCTACATCGAACTGTCCGGCTACCCGATGACGGTGCTGCGCGGCCTGCCGACCTGGCGCGCTTCCTACCAGATCGAAAACCCCAAGATCCCGACCCACCTGCACTTCGATTCGACGCGCTTCCGCCATCCGATTTCGCCCTCGATGGACGAGCTGAATCGCTTGGCCGACGACTACGAATGGTTCCTGCAGGCGATCGCGCTCGGCGTGGTACGGCGCAAGGGGGATGCCGGCGACCGCGAAGCCAGCTTCCAGCCGCGCGGCCAGTACCTGTTCGAGGTCGAGCCGGGCAGCGGCGAATGGCTCCAGATCGGCAACGAATACGCGATCCGCTCGAACGGCCTGCCGTCGTACTACCGCGAGCAGGTGATCGCGGGCGTGCGCAAGCGCCTGGCCGCCATGGGACCGCACCAGCTGGCGCTGCTGGCGGCGCTGATGCGCCACTACCAGCTGCGCGTGTACGAACCCAAGCTCGAGGTCGACGAGACCGGCGCCCAGCTGCCGTCGCCGTCGCTGCCCAACATCACCGCGCGCCGCCTGTACGACGCCTGGTTCCGGCGCGCCGTCACGCTCGATCCGACGCTGTCGCCGGCCCAGGTCGAGGCGGCGCTGGCCCAGCTCGAGCAGTGGACCGACGCCGTGCCGGATTCGGCCAGCGATGCCTACAGCTGGGAAGTCGAGCGCGCCGTCGACAAGCGCGTGATCAAGCCGGATGTGCTGGCCCAGGATGCGCGCGCGGCGCATGTGCTGGAGCGGCGTGCCGGCGGTGGTGCTGCGTCTTCGGCCGCGACTGCAGCGGTGGCCGGCCCCGGCACCGGGCCGCTCGATCCGACCATCGGCGGCAGTGGCGGCAGCGCGCCGGCAGCGTTCGTGGTGAGCCCGACCGGCGGCACGGCTGGCCTGCCGCCGGCCGCCATGCCCGGCCCGGCGGCCAGCGTGATCGGCGCCACGCCGCTGGCGGCGCGCTACAAACTGTTCATCGGCGGCAGCCAGCGCGGACCGTATGCGCAGGAGGAGGTGGTGCAACAGCTGCTGCGCGGCGAGATCGACCTCAACACGCGGGTCTGGAACATGGGCTGGAACCCGCGCCAGGACAAATGGAAGACCGTCGGCGAATTGCCGGAACTGGCGGGTGCGCTGGTGTCGGCGATCCCCGATCCGGACGACGCCATTCCGGATCCGGAATAAGGGAGTGACGTGCAAGAAGATGTGATCTACCGCTGTATCAATCCGGCCTGCGCCCGGCCGATGCCGCGCCCGGTGAATTTCTGCCCCTGGTGCGGTACCGCGCAGGGGCGGGCGGCCACGGGCACGGGCGCAGACACGGGCGCAGGTGCGGAGGCGGACGTGCATGCGCGTCGCCCGGACGTCGCCGCGGCCGTTGCCGCCAACGCCGGGGCGGCTGCCGCGGCCGCCATGGCCGGCGGGCTGGATGTGCCTTTGTCGGAAGTGCCGGTGCCGCAGCCGGCGTCACCGCCACCCGAGCCACCGGCGCAGCCCAGCGCCGCAACGCCGCGCAAGGGCGTCACGGCCAACGTGCGCGGCCCCGGCGTCCCGCCGAGCGCGACCGATTTCGGGCGCTCGGCATCGGCGGGCGGCGGCAACGCGCCGGGCGCCGCCGCGCCGCAGCAGGAAGTGCCGCGTCCGCCGATCCCGGCGCGTCCGCCACAGCGCAGGCCGGTGCAGCTGCGCTGGTGGATCCTGGCGCTGGCCATCCTGGCGGGCGTGTGGCTGCTGGTCAGGCCGTCGCCGAAGAAGATCGAGCGCCAGATCGACCACGCCGTGGCGCTGGCAAAGGAGTGCAAGGGCAATGAGGCGCAGGCCGAGCTGATTTCGCTGCGCGGCAGCCGCGCCACCCCGGCGCAGCTGGAACAGCTGCAGAAGACGCTCAACGAGCAGTCCGCGATCTGCACCAAGCGGCGCCTGCGCAACAAGGCCTGGCTCGACGCCAGCACCGCCGCCGATGCCGCACTGGATGCCGGCAGCAGCGACAAGGCGCGCACGCGCCTGCAGGGTTTCATCCGGCGCTGGGGCGAGGACGGCAGGACGCGCGAGCTGAAGGCGCGCATCGACGAGGCGGCGGCGCGCGAGAAGCATCCGCTGGCGGTGCCGCCGGAGCAGGGGGAGGTGGGTGTGGGACGGCGGGCGGACGGGGGGTGATGCCCTGCGGCTTGCCAGCGTTCGTTTGCCTGCGCACGTGGTTGGCTTACGCACGTGGTGTCAGCTTAAGCACGTCATCCCCGCGAAAGCGGGGATCCATGCCGAGCCTCCAGAGTTCGTGTTCCTGACGCCGTCGAGTTGTCTCCCGGATACCAAATCCTGTTATTCAATATGGGTCCCCGCTTTCGCGGGGACGACGTGCGAATGTACGTTTCCGAAGACGACGCAGCTGGGTATTCAGTTTTCTTGACTCACTTCGTCGCCGCAATCCACCGATTCACCTGCGCCTCGAGGATCGGCAGCGGCAAGGTCCCATCCCCCAGCACCACCGCGTGGAAAGCCGGGAAGCTGAACTTCGGCCCCAGTTCCTTTTGCGCCTTGGCCCGCAATGCGAGGATCTTCAGCGCGCCGATCTTGTAGGCCAGCGCCTGGCCCGGCCACACCATGTAGCGTTCGATCTGGTTGGCCGCCTCGGCTTCGCCGTAGCCCAGGTTCTCGACCGCATACGCGATCGCCTTGTCGCGCGACCAGCCTTGCGCGTGCATGCCGGTGTCGACCACCAGGCGCACGCCGCGCAGCAGTTCGTCGTTCAGGTGGCCGAAGTAGGCGGCGGGATCGTCGTACAGGCCGAAGTCGCGGCCCAGGGTTTCGCAGTACAGCGCCCAGCCTTCGCCGTAGGCGGCGGCGCTCGGGTGCTCGGTGAAGAACTTGCGGAAGTCGGGCAGCGGCAATTCCTTCAGCAGCGCCGCGTGCAGGTGGTGGCCCGGCACGCCTTCGTGCAGCAGCAGCGTCGACATGCCCACGGTGCTGTACTGCTTCGGATCGTTGACCACGGCCCAGAACACGCCCGGATGCGAACCGTCGGCCGCGACCGGGGTGTAGTGGTCGGAAGCGGTGGCGCGCGTCAGTTCGGGTTCGAGCTGGATGCTCAGCCTGGCCTTCGGCAGCAGCGAGAAGTAGGCCGGCAGCTTGCCCTCGACCGTGGCGTAGATCTCGCGGTAGCGCGCCAGCACTTCCTGGTCGGTCTTGAACGGCTTGAATTTTGCCTGCTCCTCGACCCAGTGCGGGAAGCGCTCGAGCGGCCCCTGGTAGCCCAGCTGCGGCGCCAGCGCCGCCATCTGCCGGCGGATGCGCGCGACTTCCTGCAGGCCGAGCGCGTGGATGGCGGCCGGGGTCAGGTCCAGGTTGGTGTTGTTGCGGATGCGCGCCTGGTACCAGGCGGCGCCGTTCGGCAGGGCGCCATAGCCGGCAGTCGTGCGGCCGGCCTTCAGGTAGTCGGTGTCGAGGAAGCCGACCAGGCGGCCGAGCGCGGCATCGATTTTTTCCGCTGCCTGGCGGTAGCCGGCCGCCAGGGCGCGCTTGTCGGCGTCCGAAAAGCTGGCCGGCATGCGCGCCACCGGCGAATAGAACACGCTGGCGTCGGCCTTGGCGCTCCTCAGCTGGCGGAACTGCGGCAGCATGCGCTCGGTGACGATCTTCGGCTGTACCACGCCCACGCGGATGCCTTCCTTCATGTTGGCGATCGCCTGGTCGATCCACGCCGGCAGTTGTTCCAGGCGGCTCAGGTAGGCGCGGTACTGGGCCGGCGTCTCGAGCGGCTGCGAGCCGGTGCCGCCGGCGTAGTTCGCCAGGTTGCTCGGCATGTTGTCGAAATGGTTCAGCGGCAGCAGGTGCTCGGGGAATTTCTCGAGGTCGAGCTGGCTGCCGATTTCAAAGGCCAGGATGTCGTAGTTCAGGCGTCCCTTCGGTGCCAGGCGCGCGGCATCGATGGTCTGCAGCTGGCGCAGCAGCGCATGGTTGTCGGCCAGGTAGCGTGCGCGCACCATCGGGGCGATCGCCATGCCGAGCTGGTCGTCGTAGCGGCTGTCGCCATTGGCGGTCGCGTACAGCATCGGATCGTACCTGGCGCGCAGGTCGTAGAAGCGCGCGGCGATGGCGTCGACCTGCTGCGCCGCGGCCTGCGCCTGGGCGGCGGTCGGCGCGGCGGCCTGCACCGGCATCATCGGGACAGCCGCGGCAAGGGCGGCGGCAATGACGAGCGTGGGCAGCGGCTGGACGTTAAGAGACATGTTGAACCTTCGCAAATGAAATTCTGTGAAGGATACAACAGCTTGCGCATGAAAAACGGCGTCCCGGCCGTGAGGCAGGGACGCCGCTATCGGAAAACGGTGCGCGCAGCGTCGCTCAGGCGCGGCGGCGCATGCTCGACAGCGCGACGCCGCCCAGGATCACGGCAAAGCCGGCCACGTGGTACAGATGTGGCGCCTCTTTCAACAGCGGCCAGGCGGCCAGCGTCGCGAACAGCGGAATCAGGTACAGGCTCATGCTGGCACGCGTCGGGCCGGCCAGCGACACCAGGCGGTCGAAGCAGAAGTAGGCGCCCAGGCTCGGCACGACGGCCAGGAAGCCCAGCGCGATGTACAGGCGGCTGTCGCCGAAATCGGGGACGTTGCCGTGCAGGGTTTCCAGCGCGGCGAACGGCGCCAGCACCAGCGCGCCGCCGCCGATCAGCGACGCCAGCTTGACCGTGCTGGGCAGCGGCGGCAGCGGCACGCGCTTGTTGAACACCGTGTACAGCGACCAGCCGCAGCCGGCCAGCACCACCCACAAGTCGCCGCGGCCGAATTCCAGCTGGCCCAGCGCGGCCGGATTGCCCTTGGAGAGCACGATCAGCACGCCGAAGATGGCCAGCAGCATGCCGCCGGCCTGCTTGCGCTCGAGCGGCACGCGCCATACCAGGGTCTCGATCAGGGTGACCAGCGCCGGGCAGGCGGCGAAGATGATGCCGATGTTGGCGGCGCTGGTATGGCGCGCGCCGACGTATTGCGGCGCCACCGCCACGCCCATGCCGAGGCTGGCCAGCAGCAGGATGCGCGGCCAGTTGGCGAGCAGGGTATGACGCAGCGCGAACATGCGCGGACCGACGGTCGGCAGCAGGATCAGGAAGGCCAGCGCCCAGCGCCCGAAGGCCAGGAACACCGGTGCGATGCCGGCACCTTGCGCCCAGCGCGCCACGATCAGGTTGGCGGCAAACAGGGCGGGGGCAATGAACATCAGCGGCAATTCGGCGGCAAAGGCATTGCCCCGGTAGCCCAGATTGCCCTGCGAAATGGCTTCGGACACGCAAACTCCTCGATGGATGGTGAGGGTGAACAAAGCGCCGGCGGCGCATTCCTGGTAAGGAACTGGCTCGGCGCGTCAGTGTTTTGTGCGTTGCATCAACGCGCGCGAGAATGGTAAGGCAGCACGCATAGAATGTGCTTTCGTTCGATGGCGATAACGCCGGGTTTTTAAGAGGATTTATCTTCGTATAAGGTAATATGAAGATATTTCTTTTCTAATTCATCGAAAACCCGTAAGGACACGCTTCATGAAAGACGGACAACTCGACGAAATCGACCGCAAGATCCTGCGCACGCTGAGCCAGGAGGGCCGCATCAGCAACCAGAAACTGGCCGAGACCGTCAACCTGTCGCCGACGCCGTGCTGGCACCGCGTGCGTGCATTGGAAGACGGCGGCTACATCACCGGCTACGCGGCGATGCTCGACCAGCGCGCGCTGGGCATGCCGGACACCGTGATCATCGAAGTCACGGTCGACCGCCACGACGACGAGATCTTCAAGGCCTTTTCCGATGCGCTGGCCGAACTGCCGGAAGTGATGGAGGCCTATCTGCTGTCCGGCGAATACGATTACCTGATCAAGGTGGCGGTGGCGGGCACCGAAGGCTACGAGCGTTTTTTGCGGCAGAAACTGTATAAACTGCCGGGGGTGCGGCATACGCGTTCGACCTTTACCCTGCGTTGCCTGAAACGGGCGCCGTCGGTGACGCCATAAACCGATGGCCACGCCACCTCTTCACGACGCACCCGGGCCGCGCCGGCAAGAGGGTGCCCTGGCGATCTTCGCGATCTTCCTGAAACTCGGGCTGAGCGCCTTCGGTGGCCCCGCCGCCCATCTCGGCTATTTCCGCAACGAATTCGTGCTGCGCCGCCGCTGGCTGGACGAAGCCGACTATGCGGACCTGGTCGCACTCTGCCAGTTCCTACCGGGCCCGGCGTCGAGCCAGGTCGGATTCGGCCTCGGCTTGTTGCGCGGGCAGGGCCTGGCGGGCGGCTGCGCCGCATGGCTCGGCTTTACCTTGCCGTCCGCGCTGATCCTGTTCGCCTGCGCCCTGGGTGCCGCCGCTTTGAGCGGTCCGTGGGCGGCGGCCGCCATCCACGGCTTGAAGCTGGTGGCCGTCGCCGTCGTCGCCCATGCGGTCTGGGGCATGGCGCGCGCGCTGGCGCCCGATGGTTCGCGTGCCGGCATCGCGCTGGCGGCCCTTGCCGTCGTCGTCCTTGCGGGCAGCATGTTCGGACAAGTGGCGGCGATCGGTGGCGGTGCCCTTGCCGGCATGTGGCTGGGCCGCGGCCAGGTAGTGGCCGCGCTGCCGCTTTCCGGATCGCCGGGCGGGCACAAGAGCGCCATCGTGGCGCTGGCGCTGTTCTTCGGCCTGCTGCTGGCGGCCGTCGTCATGCCCGGCGCCGCCACTGCGTCCGTTACCTCGATCTTCGGCGCTTTTTATCGCGCGGGCGCGCTGGTGTTCGGCGGCGGCCACGTGGTCCTGCCGCTGCTGCGCGCGGAAGTGGTCGGGAACGGCTGGCTGGCCGACGACCGCTTCCTGGCCGGCTATGGCCTGGCGCAAGCGGTACCCGGCCCTTTGTTTACCTTCGCCGCCTACCTCGGGGCCAGTTTCGGCACCGGCATCGGCGCAGCGGCAGCCGGGGCCGTCGTCGCGCTGGTCGCGATCTTCCTGCCGGGCCTGCTGCTGGTGTATGCGGGCCTGCCGTTCTGGCGTCGTTTCCGGAGCTGGCCGCAAGCGCAGCATGCGGTGCGCGGCGCGAATGCCGCGGTCGTCGGCATCCTGGGCGCGGCCCTGTACGACCCGGTCTGGACCGGCGCGGTCCTGGATGGGAGGGACTTCGCCGTGGCGGTGGCAGGCTTCCTTCTATTAGCTATCTGGAAATGGCCACCCCTGGCCGTGGTGCTGTCGGTTGCCGTCGCGGGCGCACTGCTGACGATGCCCGCCTGACGCCGCAGGCGCCGGTGAGGGCGCCCGCGGCGGGCACGATCAGTTGCCCAGCTTCACGCGCCACAGCTGGGTCGGCAGGGCCGGCGGCGCATCCTTCTTGTAGAAGGCCGAATCCTGGATGCGCGAGGTGGTCACGTACAGGCTGCCGTCCGGCCCCTGGCTGAAGGTGTCGGGCCAGCGCAGGCGGGCATCCTGGACCAGCGTGCGCGGACTGCCGGACGCACCTTGCGCCAGGTCGCGCACGCCGATCGCATTGTTTTCCATCAGGCTGACGTACAGCTGGTTGCCCGGCTTGCCGTTCTCGTGGCCGATCCAGAAGCCGTCCGTCGGACCGGTCTGGCCATAGGACTGCACGTCGCCCGTCACGTCCTGGCCCTGGAAGCCGCGCGATGCGAGCACGCTGGCCTGGATCCGGTACAGCGTCTTGCCGGTCAGCGCCTTCCAGTACAGGTAGCCGTCGCCGGACAAGGCGATGCTGTCGGCGGCGAACTGGACCTTGCGGCCGTCGGGCGAGCGGACCGGCTTGCCGTCCGAATGCACGACCACGCCCTTTTCGGGCTGGGTCGACGGATGGCCGTCCAGCACGCGCTTGGCCTTGCCGCTGGCCAGTTCGACCACGATCAGGGCGCCGCGCTGGCCGGAGTCGGTGATGAAGGCGAATTTGCCGTCGCTGGAGAAGCGCACGTCGTTCAGGTAGGAACCGGGAATCGCCACCGACTGGTCGAACGCGATCGTCTGGGCCACGCGGTCGGTGGCGAGATCGATGCGGACCATCTTGGGTCCGCCCGGGATCACGGCTTCGTGGGCCGGCGCCGCCGGGTCGAGGACCCAGACGCTGCCGCGGCCGTCGGCCACCACGCTCTGCACGCAGACCCAGTGGTCGGCCGGCGAGGTCTCGTCGCCGTTCGCGTTGCGCCAGGCGTTCCAGCGCGCATCCGGGTAGGGCTTGATCGAACCGTCCTTCATGACTTCCGCCACCGATACCGGCGCATCCTCGGTCCAGCGCGGAAAATTGACGAAGATGCGGCCGCGTTCGCTGACGGTGACGCCGGTCACCTGGTGCGCGAACTGCGCGACCGGTTCCAGGGTGGGCTGGGCCGGTGCGGCCCAGGCGGCGCTGCCGGCCATGCCGGCGAGTGCGAGAGCGGCACATGCGGATGTGAATTTCATTATTTCCCCCGTGAGTTAATACTGAACAATGTCATATCAATATTGAATTATGCTGGGGATCGCGTCGTGTCCGGCGCACGCGAGGTGGGTAAGCCGGCAGATAGCAGAACGGCAGGTGTTGCGCAGCTTCGGTTGCAGAATCTCGACCTGGTCGACGTGTCGATCCAGAAGGGCGAGGGCGACGGCGATGCCGCCTCGCGCGACCTGCAGACCGTGCACACCCGCGTGGCGCTGAACTACCACGTCAGGCCGGACGGTGCCGTCACCGTGTCCCGCGACCTCGGCAACGAAC
>JAKOOD010000201.1 GCA_022701635.1 Burkholderiaceae bacterium
GACGTCCACGTCTGGGCCGTGCATGAATGCGCGAGCCGCAACCGCATGTCCGAGCTGCTGCAGCGCACCCTCGACGAGCGCTTCGCGGTGGTGCTGCGCCAGTTTCGCGGCCTGCGCGACGCCGCCGCCCTGCACGCGGCCTGGCGCCAGTCGGTCGAACGCGGCGACGTCGCCGGCGCGTTCTGGGCTACGCTGACCCATCCACGCTGCGACCTGGCCATGATCGAAAACGTGGTGCGCGACATGCACATGATCCAGCACCAGGCCGGCGCCAGCGCGCGGGTCGACATCCGGCGCTTCGAGGAACTGCAGAAGCTGAGCGCCGGCCTCGGCCGTGAACTCGACCAGGCGCGCGACAAGGCCGCGCGCGCCGCCGACGCCCGGGCACGCGAGCAGGCCCGGCTGACCGGAGAAACCTTGCAACTGCGCGCCGAACTGGCCCAGCGCGACAGCACGATCGAATCCTTGCGGCGCGAACTGGACGCGCTGCAGGCCGCGCTGCCGGACTTGCGCGACCGCGAGCGCCTGGCGCGCCGGGTCGAGGAACTGGAAGCGCGCGAACAAGCGCTCTCGGACAAGATGGCGCAGCTGCGCCAGCGCTTCGCGCGCGAGCGCCAGGAGGCGACCACGCCACTACCAGCGCCTTCGATGGCGCCTGTGCCGGCCGCCGTGTCCGAGCCGGCGCTGGATCTGGCCGACAAGACCGTGCTGTGCGTCGGCGGGCGCAGCGGCAACGTGCCGAACTACCGCGACCTGCTGGAAAAGGAAGGCGCGCGCTTCATGCACCACGACGGCGGCCTCGAGCAGGCCAGCGAATTGCTCGACACCAGCCTGGCCGCAGCCGACCTGGTGATCTGCCAGACCGGCTGCATCAGCCACCAGGCTTACTGGCGCGTCAAGGATTTCTGCAAGCGCAACGGCAAGCGCTGCGTGTTCGTGGATAACCCGAGCACATCGAGTTTTTCGGTGTGCCTGCGCAAGGTGGCCATGCCGGTGGCGGACGGCGTGACCTGAGTCCGTGTCCGGTGCGGCGATCCGCGCTGCATCGGACAGGCCCCGTGTTCATCAAGAGGCGTCTGCTCGATGCCACGGATTCGCCGGCTTTTCCGTTGCACGGCACGGAAAATGACGTTGCGCAATTGTTCTACAGAACCGTGAGGTAGCTTGGCAAGGTTGTCGACGACTTGCCAGGGAGCCCATCGGGTCATGAGTACTGCGCTGAGGGAACGGATCGTCACCGCGCTGGCGGCATTTGCCAGCAATCGCCGCTTGTATGCGCTGCTGCTGGGCGACGACGATGACGGCGGTGCGCTGCTGGTCGAGGCGTTCGCCGCCGACGACGCGATCGACGCCATCGGCACCCGCGACGTGATTGTGCTGTCGACCAGCGCCCACCTTGCTGCCGACACCTGGCTCGGCCAACCGGCCGCACTGGACATCAGCCTGGCCGACGGCACCCGCACCCGCTTCGGCGGCGACATCAGCGAGGTGGAGATGCTGGGCAGCGATGGCGGCCTGGCGCGCTACCGCATCCGCATTGCCTCCTGGCTGTGGCGCCTGGCGCACGTGCGCAGCAGCCGCGTGTGGCAGGAGCGCAGCGTGGTCGAGATCGTCGACAGCGTGTTCGAAGCCTACCAGCCGCTGGCACGCTGGCGCTGGAGCGATGATGTCGCGTTATGCATGGAAGGTGTCCCGCCACGCAGCTATTGCTGCCAGTACCGTGAGTCGGACCTCGACTTCGTGCGCCGCCTGCTGGCCGGGGAAGGACTGTGCTGGCGCATCGAACAGGACGAAGAGGGTCCCGGCATCGTGCTGTTCGCCGACAGCACCCGGCAAGCCGCGGTACCCGAGGACGCGACCAGCGCGGCCGATGACGGCATCCGCTACCACGGCGCGCGTTCGGTCGAACGGCAGGACACGGTACAGGCGCTGGCCGCCCGGCGCAGCCTGCACGTTTCCCTGACCACTTTACTCAGCAGCGACTACAAGGCCAAGCAGACCGTGGCCGCCAGCTCGCCGTCGCTGGTCCGTCCCGGGCACCCTATCCCTGTGCTGGAATCCTTCGATACACCGCGCCCGTATGCGTTCGCGACCCGCGAGCAGGCCCAGCGCCATGCCGACATGCGCATGGAAGCACGGGAAGCCCGTGGGCAGTTGTGGCAGGGGCGTTCGACCGTGCGCACGCTGCGTGCCGGTACACGGATGACAGTCACCGGTACCCCCTTGCGATCACTCGGCGATGCACCGTCGTTTACGGTATTGCGCGTGACCAGCTTCGGCGTGAACAACCTGCCGACGGTTGTCCAGCAGGCACTGGCCCAGCTGTTCGGACCGCTTGAAGGCTTGCTGCAATCGCTTGTACATGCGGACCGGCCCGACGACCTCACGCAGGCATTGGCGCAGGCGCGCGAAACCGGTTACGCCAACTGCTTCGATGCGCTGCCCGCCGACAGCGTCTGGCGCCCCATCTCCGACGACCAGCCGACCGCCCTCGGCAGCCAGAGCGCGATCGTGGTCGGCGCCGACGGTAACGACCAGCCCAACGGCGCCGACGAACTGTATTGCGACCGCCTGGGCCGGGTGCGCATCCGTTTTCACTGGCAGGACGATGACGCCAGCTGCTGGGTCCGTGTTGCCCAGCGTGTGGCTGGCGGCGGCATGGGCAGCCAGTTCCTGCCGCGCATCGGCCAGGAAGTGCTGGTGCAATTTCTTGAGAACGATATCGACCGGCCGATCATTGTCGGCGCGCTCTACAACGGCCGCGGTGAAGGCGGCGTCGCGGCGACGCCGGGTGGACGGTTCGATCCCGACAGCAATGCGGCGGTCTTCACGCCTGCCCACGATCATGCCCGCTCCGGGCAAGGCAATCTGAGCGGGGGTAACAGCCCGGCTTGGCATGGCGCTTCGGCCGACAGCGACGGTCATCGCAATCCGGCAGCGCAGTGGGGTGTGCGCAGCAAGGAATTCGGTGGGTCGGGCTATAACCAGTTGTTGTTCGACGATACCGATGGGCAGGGACGGGTGCAGCTCAGGTGTACGCATGGGGCGTCGTCGCTTGATATGGGGCATTTGATTCATGCGGCTGACAATTATCGTGGCAGCTTTCGCGGGCAAGGGGCGGAACTGCGCACGGATGCTTATGGGGCGGTGCGGGCAGGGAAGGGCTTGCTGGTGTCGAGTTATTCGATCAATCACAGTGCTTCACTACGTGATTTGGCTGGTGAAAATGCCTCAGGGGTCGGGCTGCTGACGCAAATGGGAAAGTTGCTGGACGTTTTTCATTCAACTTCCGTAACGCATCAAACAGGCGGTCTGGCTTCCTATTTAGAAACGCGCAGGATGGAGAACTCGCGTGACCCGATGATCACACTAGTTTGCAAAGATGGTCTTGGTGTGAGTGCTGGGCAAAGTCTAACGTTGACGAACGGCGAAACCGTTGTGTTGCTGAGTGGACAAAATTTCCAGTTTGATGCAGGGAGCCGGATGCGTCTACAGGCGGGTCAAGTCATTGGCGTATTAGGCGGGGCTAGCGGTGTCACAGAGGAAAAAGAAGGGTTGCAGCTGATCACTGCAAAGGATAGGGTCGATATACAGGCACAGGCGGGTGAACTGAAAGTGAGAGCCCGCGATGAGATCAATGTATTAAGTGCAAATAATCATATCGACTGGGCGGCGGCGACGCGTATCTCCTTGTCTACAAACGGCGGCGCAAATATCGTCATCGAAAGCGGAAATATCGAAGTACGGTGTCCAGGAAAGATTGTAGTGCATGCCGGGAGAAAAGAACTCAGTGCAGCGGAACAAATCAGTTATAAATTCCCGGTTTTGCCTTCGTCGGTTTGTGTGGAGTGCCTCCGAAAACGCGCTGCTCAGCGGTCCGCGTTTGTTAATAAGGGAGAATAGGATGAATATTTCGAGCCGCGATCATCAGATATTTGAAGAAGTCGCCACAGGAAACGGTTTGTTGCGATGGTATGCAATTGCCGACAGCGCTCAGCAAAAGGCTTTGCCTTTTGTGATTCAGCATCCCGCATTTCAAGCACGTTGCTTATTTGATTCAAGTCAGCGTAGCCTAGTTGCAGCGCAAACTCCCCACTTGGTTGAAATCGGATCCCCACTAAACAAGAATGCAGCCTGGCGTTGGATTTCGAACCATAGGCGGGTAGAAGCTTGTATCACCGTCATCGCGACTGAGCTTGACTTTAAATATCTTTGGAAAAATTTATCCGTTTGTACAGAATGTATTTTACCGGACGGCGATGCGATTTTTCTAGCGTTCTGGGATCCGGCAGTTCTGGGCAGTCTTATAGGGCAACCGGATGATCATACCCTTCACGTTAAAGGGCCAGTGCTGCACCCCGCCCAAAAAAGCGCGCTCGTCCGAAACCTGAAAAATTGGTGGTATTGGGATCGCCTTGGCACAATACATTCGATCGATGTAGCCGAAAATAAGTCGACGTATGAGGCGTTTCCGATCAGATTATCGCAAGATCAGGTAGATGATCTGGTTGAGGGAAGCGTTCCTGACCATATCTTGTACTATATCGAATCCAATCAGCCAACTATTATCAGTGATCTCGCACCCTCTCATCGTTATGAGTTCGTAGTTAAATCGCTTACAAAAGCGAGAGACATTGAATTGTCTTCGATGAAAGATCTCGTAAATTTTGTTTGTTTGGAGCTGATCTACCGAGAGCGGATGCATCATGAAAAAATTGCCATGGATGCTTTTGAAAAGCTATTCCGCCGGGAGCTTGCATTTCACGATTTAATTGATCAACTTCCGTAAAGGGTGCAGCGATGGAAATGTCGGTGAACGTTCTACCTGAAGCGGGCTGCCGGCGCAGGCGATTTTGTGGAATTTTATTGATTCCTTTCTTCTCTGCTTGTAAGGCTCGCATAATGCGCACTCAAATAAACGTTTCTTTATTTAACTATCTGGATCGTCCTATTTTCGACGTAATGATGAATGGTGAGCATTTCATGAGTGCTGCTGCTCATGGATTTTATGGAGAAAACGCAGTGTTGGCTATGCAAGAAATAACTTTGGGTCGTCAAGTTGTTAGCTGGAAGCTTGACGGCCCCGAGCAGATGTCAGGAAATGGCCATCTCATAACGGCGAAGAACGTCCCGGTTATCACCGAAATAGCGGAGCGGATGAAATGGTTGGGTCTTCATATTTATCCCGATTATACAATCGAGATCAAGCTGAGTTCCGGTGCGACTGATGAACTCCAGACCGAGCGGGGAATGATGATCATACGTGCCTCGGAGGGCAGGCAGAATGGCAGCTGACCTGGCGAGATACGCTCTGGCTGCGAATCGTGATGTGCCAGATGGTGCCCCGGGACCCTTTCAGGATTGCCGGACAGAAGTTCATATCATGTTGTTTTTTGATGGAACAGGAAATAACAAGGACGCCGACATCGCTGAAAAGAAATGGAGTAATGTGGCGCGCCTTTACGAGGCTGCGGTATTAGCAGCGCAGAGCAATAAGAAGAAGTCTGTATTCCCCGTATATATAAGAGGCGTAGGGACAACGAGCAATAAAAATGCCACTGATTGGCTGGAGAACGCATTCATCTGGATGGAGGATAACCTTGGTGGAGGAGGCGCGGGTTCTGGTGGAGACAGACGTATGGATCATGGGAGAAATATGGTCAATGATCATTTGCGTGATGTCTTGATCGCGAATGCAAAATCTCTTGGAGGACCGTTTTCAAAGTATGCGACGAAAAGCAGCATGGACAGTCTGGCCGATATCAATGCAGTGTTGTTAAAATTTAATCTTATCAAAATAGTTGACATTTCGATTTTTGGCTTTTCTCGCGGCGCTGCACTGGCGAGAGCATTCTCAAATCGAATGCTGAGTATGTGCAAAGATAAGGAAGGGCAGCTACTTTATCAAGGATATCCATTGCGAATAAGTTTCATGGGGATTTTTGACACGGTTGCATCTTTCGGCGTTCCGTCAATAAATGCTCGGACGCCCTTTACTGAGCGTGAGTTGACAATTTCACCTGTTGTAGAGAGATGTGTGCACTATATCGCAGCCCACGAACTAAGGTTTTCCTTCCCAGTCGACTTGATTCGCAAGAATGGGAAACTCGCAGGGAATTGGGAGGAACGGGCATTCCCAGGCGTGCACTCGGATGTTGGTGGTGGCTATGGCCCTAGAGATCAATCCGTTGATAACAACTATGCTCGTATTCCTTTACGTGAAATGATGAGAGAGGCATTGCTGAGCGGCGTTAGAATCATTAGCTACGAAAATCTCAAGAATTCGCACAACAGTATCTTCAAAGAACGTTTCGAATGTCGCCCAGAAACAGAAGCAGCCTACGCCAAGTACATCGCCGAGTGTGGGCGGAACAGCGGTAGTATAGAGAATCAGATGATCGCCCATATGAAACTCTACTACAGTGCACATGGTACCCTGAGCAGGCAAGGTGGTATCAGTTCCGGTGAGCGTATTCGACGTTCGAGCTTGTTGAAGTCCTTGCTGGGTCCAGATAGTATGGCAACTGAAGTTGCGCTTTGGCGGTCGACGAGAGAGGTTTCTGGACTATTACGATATGGCCTGCCAACGGCGGCGAGAAATGCGCAATACGTTAAGTTGCTTTCCTGGCAGCTAGCAGCATGGGATAAAAACGCTTCTGATGCTGTTGTGAACTTCTTTACCCAATACATACATGACTCAAAGATTGACTTTCTAATGAACGTCGAGCCTTTCAGTTATTTCATGCAGCGCGGAGTGGATGAGTCAAGTATCAGTATCTGGAAAGAGGGTGGGTGTTGGCTGCATTCTAAAGAAGAGCAGATAAACAGCGCCATTCATAAAGTCACTGTGATAGGGGAAGAAAAAGTGCGAGTCGCCGCCAATGCTGCGGTGAAAACTGGCAGGAATGCTTTGAATGCCACTCACAAGATTGCTAATGACGCGGCAGATGGTGTTCATCATGCTTTCAATAAAGCCGCTGACTTTGCAACAAGTAAAGTCAGGGAGTCGGCGGAGATAGTGAATGATGCTTATGATACCGCCGCAGATACTGGACGACGAGTGGCAACGGCGGTTGAGCGTAAGGTTAATGAATTGGAAGAGCAGGTAGAAAAAATCTACGATAGTGGAATAAAATGGTCTAGGCTTAAGATTGAGCGACACTGACGAGTAAAGAAGGTTTCTCGAATAAAGCACAGCATAATGACAGTGCCAAAACAAAAAAGGCACCATGATCACTCATGATGCCTTCAATGCTGCTACTGAATTCGTGGTAGGCCGTGCGGGATTCGAACCTGCGACCAACGGATTAAAAGTCCGCTGCTCTACCAGCTGAGCTAA